>CAOLUI010000006.1 GCA_948479395.1 uncultured Bacilli bacterium
AATTTTTGCAGTACCTCTAAATTACCATGATATTTCTTATAAATTTTAGCATAATTATACATTTCTTCCCATGATATTATGTTCTTTTTATTTTCAAAACGCATTCCTATTTTACTTAGTAATTTTCCTCTGTCACTCTCTGGTAAACATTTTCTTCTTTGGGTTGTAATCCACCATCCTAAAGGTATTATTCCATTTTCATCATATGTATATCCATCATTGGTTTTGAATTTTTGTGGCACTTCTAAATCCCCATGATATTCATAATAAGTTTTAGCCAGTTCATAATGATCTTCCCAAGTTTTAGTTAATCTATCGCTTACATATCTTAACATTTCAAATAGATCTTGGTTTTCAATCTCAATATCAAATGAGGCATCTATTATTTTTATTGGTCTATTATTATTTCTTAGACCTTTACTTTGAATTTCTTTAATTCTTTCTCCTAGATTATTTTCAAGTTCTTTAATAAAATCATAATTATTAGTCAAATCTATTATTATCGGAGCTATTAATTTTTCAATCAATTCTTCTTTTGTAACATCATCTTTAAGAAAAATATCTCTGGAATTGCACATTTCTATTAACTCTTCTTTGGAATAATTATTAAATTGTTCATACATTTCTTTGGTATTACCTCGAACTGCTAATGCTCTACCTAATTGTTCAAAAAATACTATTTCAGAGGTTGTTGCTCGTCCCAATATAATTCCATCAAGTTTTGGCACATGGGGTCCTTCATTATATTGATTGATTGCAAACATTACCCGAAGTTTATCACTGACATCCTCCCCATTTATTGTAACATCATTATAAAAAGCTAATCTATTTTTTTCCCTATCTTTCCCATTTTACTTGTAGATGAATAAAAATATATATCTTTTTCGGGAATAAATTGTTTGAACCATTCCATGGCTTGTTTTTTTATTGTTTCAATATCATTAATGCCATTTTCAACATAAGTAGGACAGAAGTAAATGTATTTACCATTTGGCTTAATATATTTTTTTAAAATTTCAAAAATTCCTGGAGCTTCATGAATTCTTTTTTTAACATACGTTAAAATTTTTGTATATTCTTTAGGTGGATTATTTAATTTCTGTATTCTCTCTTCTAATTTATCTACTAAATCAATTAAATTAGTATATGCACTTTTATAAATTGGTTTAGGTAAAACTCCATCTATCATAGCGTCACATAAATCATATCTATCAACAATTTTTCCAGAAAATAATTCATCTGTACCATGACTTGTCAGATCTCTTTGATATAAAGTACCTCGATTTCTAACATCATAAGCGGTCATTCCAAATATTTTCATGTGAGGATGAGTTTTAATCATTGTATTAATTCTAGCTCCCCATACTAGGGCGGCAATATGATGAAATTCATCAAGGATTAATAAATCAGATTCTATAGCAGCTATTTCTTCTTCACTTAAAGAAATAAAACTTTGATATGTGTGAAAGCTTAAATTTGGAAAATCTCTTTTTAAATCTAAATTAGGATTTTTTTGGATTATTTCATTTATATGTTCAATTATCCCATTAAATGGAACTACATATATTATTTTTTTTGTCTTTATTATCATAAGCTAATTGTAATCCAATATATGTTTTACCTGTTCCAGTAGCTTTAACAATGCAAACTCTCTGTTCTACTGATTCATAAGCTATCTTTACTTTTCTATAGCTATTAACATTATGATCATATAAACCTACTGTTTGAAATTCATTATCATCCATAATACTCACCAACCGATTATTTAATGTAAAATTTTTCTATCCGTTTAGTTATTCTATCGTTTCCTAAAATTTTGATAATATCATATAAATTAGGAGTATTAGAAAGTGTTGTTAGAGCAATACGAATTATATTAGTAACATCAACAATACTTCCCTTAAAATTTTGAGGATTTTCCTTATAAACTTTCATATTACTTTCATATCCTAGCTCTTTACACATTTCTTTTATTCGTTCAAACCAAGTATTTTGGTCATCATTTTCGTTATAATACTTGTCTAAATAGATTTTTAATACTTTTTTGACTTCTTCTAAATCAATTTCACCAAAATCATATTCTAGATCTTTAAAGTATTCATCATACATATACCAAGTTTTTTCTTTAATTTCACTATAATATGTATAATCTTTTCGAGGCTTTTTTTGCTCACGTTCTATATTATAGATAGCCATAGAATAATCTTTATATTTTTCTAAAATATTCGCAAATTCTTGATCATATTTTTTACTCCAAGTAAGTACTTTTTCATAAACTTCTTCTTTGGTTAAATGGCTGATATAATTTTTAGAAATATTATCCAATTTATCTAAATCGAAAAGAGCACCACTGCTACTCATTTTTTTAGGAGAAAATTCAAATTCTGTATAAGAAGAAGTAGAATGTCCTTCTCTCCATGCTTCATAATTTGAATTAATAATAGTCATAACAGCTTCTATAACTGCTGTAGTAGGATAACCTTTTTCTTCATAATAACTCATTTTAGCTTCCGGATCTAAACGTTTAGAAATTTTACGGATTTTTTCCCCATCTTTTTTTAATATTAAGGGAATATGGACATATTTAGGCATAATAAATCCAAAAGTTTTAAAAAGTTCATAATGAATAGGAATAGAACTTACCCATTCTGCCCCACGAACCACGTGAGTTGTACGCATTAAATGATCATCTACTACATGAGCAAAATGATAAGTAGGAAGACCATTTGATGATTTCATTATCGGAATATCAAGATCATTTTCCGGAAATTCCATTTCGCCATTTACTAAATCATTAAATTTAAATTTATGATTAAAATCTCCCCTACTTTTTAAACGAATAGTATACTTCTCGCCATTTTTTATTTTGTTTATGGCTTCTTCAATTGGTAAATCACGATATTTGGCATATCTCCCATAAATTCCTATTCTTCTTTTATCTCTGGCTTGTTCTTTTCTTATTATATCCATTTCTTCTTGAGTCAAAAAACAAGGATAAGCTTTTCCCTCGCTAACTAAGTATTTAATGAAAGCTTGATATATTTCTTTTCTCTCTGATTGAATATAAGGGCCATAATTACCTTTGGTTTCATTTAGATCACGATATTCATATTCATCAGGAGTAATTTCATAATATTCAAGAACTGAGCGAATATATTCAATAGATCCCTTTACCTCACGAGTCCCATCAGTATCTTCATTACGTAAATAAAAAATTCCGCCACTTTTTTTGGCTAATAAATAATCAATTAACATGGGCATAAAATGACCGATATGCATAAATCCTGTAGGACTTGGTGCAAAACGAGTTACTTTGGCCTCAGGAGGCAAATTTCTTTCGGGGTACATTTTTTCATAATCTTCTATTGTTTTATTAATATTAGGGAATATTAAATTAGCTAAATCTTTATTATTCATTTTTATTCACGACCTCTATAAATTCTATACTTTCTATTTTAATATCTTTTAATGGTTTGTCATTTTTATCAGTTACAGATTTGGCAATGGAATCAACAGTATCCATTCCTGCTATTACTCGACCAAAAGCGGCATATTGGCCATCTAAATGAGGACTATCTTGGTGAACAATAAAAAACTGACTACTAGCAGAATCCATTACATTGGTTCTGGCCATGGAAACAATTCCACGATCATGTTTTAAATTATTTTCTACTCCATTAGCACTAAATTCCCCTTTTATAGTCTCAGCTTCTCTTCCTAAAGTTTCTCCATCGCCAGTTTGAATCATAAAATTTTTAATAACACGATGAAAAATTACATCATTGTAAAAATCATTAGCCACTAATTTTTGAAAGTTAGCTACCGTAATTGGCGCAATATCAGGATATAATTCAATCAAAATTTTTTTATCATTTTGAATATTTAAAACAATCTTATCTCTTCTTTGATTAATTTCATAATAATATACATTATCATAACTTTTTTCTTCACTTTTTATAATTTCTTGAGGGTCTTCATAATTTTTTTCTTCTGTTTTTTCACAACCTATTACAAATAAAAAGCCAATAACCATTAATAATACTTTTAACTTTTTCATAAGATCTCCTTTTTCTTTAAGCTATTTAAATATAATTTATCTTCTTTGCTTACGCGATAACTATCCCTTATTTTACTAATAGTTTTGTTAAATGTAAATGTATTTACTTGGCTTTTTAATAAATATTCTAAAGTTTTATCACGATACTTTATAAAACATTCACACAAAAGCCAAGAAATGCCCATATTGACATAATATTTGTCTAATTCTATTTCATCTATTAATTTAAAAATACAATCTAAATATTCATCACTCACATAAAAATTTAATAAAATAATTAATCCTACGCGTATTCTAAATTCTTCACTACTTTTTAGATACTTAGAAAAATAATTAAACCAATAATCTTTATCTTGATTAATAATTTTTAAACTATTACAGAATCCATCACAAATTGCCCAGTTATCAATTAAAAGTACATAATCTTCTAAATATTTTAATAATAAATCTTTATCTCTAATACTTGCTATAACAAAACCTTTAATCATTACTTCTTCATAATAGTTAGTATCTGAATATTTAAAAAAAGATTCTATATCTCCTTTACTAATCATTTTGGCTATCTTTCGTTGAATTGGAACTTTGATCCCCAAAATTTCATACTTTGTTGGAGTTAATTTACCATGAAACTTTCTATAATTTTCATCACTTAAGCTTTTTAAATAAATGATATATTCATTATAATCATTTTTTAACCATTTTTTACATTTTAATTTTTCCATAACTTAAGTATAACAAAAAATAAAAAAATTTTGAATGATTCAAAATTTATTTAAAAGGGGTACGAACTAATTTTATATCCTCATTTTTACATGTAAATTCATCTGTTAAAGTTCCATCTTCATTTAAAGAATATTGATTGACTAGATTATATCCTGTTACAACATATCCCATATTTAAAAATAATTCATAATTTTCCATATTATCTACTTCTATTACTATATCTTCTTTAGCCATAATAATAGAACGAATACATCTAAAAATAGAAGTCCCATATAAAGAAGTTTGCCCATTTTGATTATTTTCTAAATCTTGATTGTTTCTATAAATATTTTCATCATCAGAAACTAAGTTAACAAAGTCTCCAATACTTGGAGTAGTCATATATAAAATTTCCTCATTGGAAGAAACATTCAATTTTTCTTTTACTTTTTTTAATTTAAAATAACCCTCTAAATTTTTTAATAAACTATTATATTCTCTATAAAATTCATCTTCATATAATTTAAAATGTTCTAGATTAGAACAATATCTAATAGCTCCTTCTAAATTTGCCTCAGGCCCATGTCCTAAATTTTCTTTAAAACATAAATATTCTACATTTGATAAATCAGAAAAAGCTGAGATATCTGAACAATTTAAAGATAGTAAACTTACGTAAGAATTATTTGGAAAAGAAAAACTTGTATCGGCAATAATATCTGTATGAGTAAAATTTAAATATAATTGTTCATTATTGGATTTAATTTTTATATTACCTAATTTTCCATTTGTTTTATCAAAATCGGAATCTTTATCATAAGCAGATAAGGAAAAGGAAGAAATTTTCTCATTTAAAGTTAAATCTAAATTAATTGGATTTTTAAAACCAGCTGCATCTATTTTTATACTATTTGTATTTAATTTGCTTAATAAAGAAAATTCTTCTGAAGTTATCCCTCTATAATTTTTTTTATCTCTTTGATATACATTAAAACTTTTAATACCAATATTATTATCAACTAAAAATTTTAATAATTCTTTTAAATTACTTTTTTCTTCATATTGATTATCAATCCAATGAAATTTGGCATTACTTACATCACAAGAAGAAAGGATTTTTTTGGCTATATCTAAATTATTATTAGAAAATCTGATATCCTCCAATTGTTGATTAAACGCCGAACAATCAAATTCTCCATCAATGTTTTGTAAAACTAATCTTTTTAAATTAGAAAAATTTCCTTTCCTCGAATCAAATGAACCATTAAATTTATCTATGGATAAATTTTCAATATTAGAAAAATCTATTTTAGAAAAATCAAATGTATTATCTAAAAATAAAAAATTTAACTCTTGAACATTTCCTTCTTTTATAACTAAATTTAATTGTTTGTAAAATAAATCTGATAATTTTTTATTTCCCTCTGTTTCTCTCCCTATAATCATTAATTCTTTGGATGATTGGCCATGATAAGATACATTTACTAATTCATTAGATAAGGATTTTGCATAGCTTTCTAAATCTTGTCTATTTTCTAAACTTACTTCTATACTCTCTTTTATTTCATCGGTTAAGTAATTTTCTTCTAATAACGAAACTGCTTCTTTTTTAGAAGGTTGTTCTTTACAACTAGCTAATGATAAAGCTGTTGCTAAAGATAATGCCCCTAAAGTAGTATATTTTGATATTTTTTTCATAAAATGACCTCTTTCTTATTTATGTTATTATACACTCTTCTTTTATTTAGACAAGTTTTTTAATTCAACTTATAAAAGTCATCAAAGCAATACAAATAACACCAACAATTAATGAAACTACTTTCTTTACATTCATTTTATCTGTTTTTCTAATAGTAGAGATAATTACCACAAAAAACAATTGTAATTTCATTATTAAAGAAATTAAAATGGGCGTATCATTAGTATAAGCAAACATATTTAAAAGACTAGTTAGAGTATAAATAAAACCTAAAAGAATAATGGTTTTACTAAATTCTTTTTTATCTTTTGCAACTAAAGGTTTAATATTTTTTTGGTCTCTTTTATAAAGAAAATAAAAAACTATAATAGAAATGATAGAATAAACAAAATTTATGCCATATTCATCAGCCCCTTTACTACTAGCTAGTTTAATAAAATAAGGTTCTGAAGTATAAAAAATAGTAGCCGTAATTAAAATAAAAATATTCTTTAAGTTAATTTCTTTATTTTTAATTTCTGCTTTCATTTTATTGGTTTCATAAGAAAAAACATAAATAGCTCCAAAAAAGATGAAAAAAATAATTAAAAATATTAATTTAGGTTTAATATAGCCTAAAAATATATCACATAATAAAACTAAAAATAAGCTTCCAGAATCAATTAAATTAGCTAAACCAATAGGTAGAGTTTGAATGGCTTTGCCATAACAATAATCTCCTCCAATAAGTGCTAGAGAATAAATAATAAGAATTAAAAAAGCCAAAAAAGTCATGTTTATTCCTACAATTAAAGCAAGAATTATCGAAAATATTCCAGATACTAAACTCATCCAAAAAAAATATTGATTTTCATTAAATTTTAATAAAATTTTTTCTTCTAAGATATCCCCGATGGAATGAAAAATGGTCCATAAAAAGGCGGCATTTTTTCCTCGCATTAAAATCACTTCCCTATTAATTCAAAGAAATTGTACCCCATTATTTAACGTTTGTAAATATTACCAGATAATACCAATTGTATTAAATTAATTTTTTGTTATAATTTGATTAAACGTTTGTTCGGAGGAAAATAATGGAAAAGTTACCACATTTTTTATGTATTGATTTAAAAAGTTTTTTTGCTTCCTGTGAATGTCTAGAAAGAAATTTAGATCCTTTTATAACTCCTTTAGTTGTTGCTAATAAAAAGCAAGGGAAAGGAGCAATTACCCTAGCCGTTACGCCTTTTTTAAAAAAACAAGGAATTAAAGGCAGGACAAGGCTTTATGAAATCCCTAAAAATATTCAATATTTTATTGTTAATCCGCGAATGAAATTATATGCCGAAAAATCGAAAGAAGTTATAAGTATATATCTAGATTTTGTAGCTCAAGAAGATTTACATATATATTCAATTGATGAATGTTTTTTAGATATTACTAATTATTTAAATTTATATAAAAAATCAGATTATGAGATAGCTTTAGATATATTAAATACGATAAAAGCTAAAACAGGTCTTACTGCTACTTGTGGAATAGGACCTAATATGTTACTTGCTAAAGTAGCCATGGATATAGATGCTAAACATATGAGTAATTGTATTGCTAAATGGGAAGTAAAAGATATTGAAGATAAATTATGGAAGATTAAACCTTTATCTAAAATGTGGGGCATTGGAAAACAAATGGAAAAACATCTTCATAATTTAGGAATCTACTCTATTAAAGATCTAGCTTTATATGATAAAAATAAATTAAAAGATAAATTTGGCATAATGGGTTTAGAGTTATGGAATCATGCTAATGGAATTGATACTTCTAAAATAAGTGATTTTAAAAATATTAAAAAAGATAAATCTTTTAGTCATAGTCAAGTTTTATTTAAAGATTATTATGCGGAAAATACGAAATTAATTATTAGAGAAATGAGCGAAGTATTAGCGAGTCGACTGCGCCAAGCAAATTATGAATCTTCTTGCATTGGTTTAGGAATTAGCTATTCTAAAAATTATCAGGACGGTTTTTTTCACACTACTAAATTAGAAGTTCCTACTAATGATATAAATATTATTATTAAAACATGTTTTTTACTTTTTGAACGATATTATAATTTTTTACCTGTTCGAAAAGTAACAATTAGTTGTAGCTACTTAAGTAAATCATTAGGTATTCAATTAAATATTTTTGAAAATTATGAAAATATTTTAAAAAAGAAAAATTATCTTCAAACTATTGATGATGTAAAAAATAAATTTGGGAAAAATAGTCTTTTAAAAGCTACTAATTTACTTCCTGATTCAACTGCTATTGAACGAAATAAAAAACAAGGAGGTCATTATGAATAAAGATCGCGGAATTATTAAATGGATCCCTTTTAACACTTTAATTACTCAAAAACAAATTATTGATGAATTAACCAAAGAAAAACAAAGAATTAAAAAACCCCTTCTTTCTTTAGAACAACAACAAGAAATTGCCGAAAAAATTATAGAAGCATTTTATGAACAAGTTGAAATAGAAATTATATATTTTAAAGCTGGATATATTTTAAAAACAACAAGTTTAATAAAAAATATTGATTATGTTTTAAAAAAAGTTATTTTAAATAATCAACAAAATTTAGTATTTAACCAAATACTCAATATTAATTTCTTATAATTAATTATTTTGGTCTTTTTTGCATATTATGTTATATTATTAAAAGAAAAGAGGTTAAGATGAATATAGATAAAAGTATTTTTAAAGAATATGATATTAGAGGGACATATAACACTAATATTAATGAAGATGTTGCTTATTTAATTGGTCGTGGTTATGGAAGCTATATTAAAGAAAAATTTCAAGAAAACGCTTGTGTAGTAGGAAGAGATAATCGCATTTCTAGTTTATCTTTAGCAAATAGTTTAATTAAAGGGATTAGTGATAGCGGTTGTGATGTAATTGATTATGGTTTTATTACTACTCCCATGCATTATTTAACACGTCATATTAATAACTTACTAGGAATTATGGTTACTGCTAGTCATAATCCTAAGGATGACAATGGTTTTAAGTTTTCTTTTGATCATTTAGCCAATGCACGAGGAGAAATGATTTATGAATTTCGAGATTATGTCTTAAAGGGAAATTTTTTAAATGGTAAGGGAAAGGTTATTCAAAAAGATATAAAAACAGAATATTTAAATTATATGAAAAAAAATATTTCGATGGGAGAAAAAATGGTTAAGGCTGTCATTGATTTAGGAAATGGAGCGACTACTTGTATAGCTAAAGATGTTCATGCCCTTTTTCCTAATATAGAGGCGACTTTTATTTGTGATGAAGCTGATGGAACTTTTCCTAATCATCATCCTGATCCTGCGGTGGAAGATAATATGCAAATGTTAAAAGAAAAAGTATTGGAATTAAAAGCGGATGTAGGTATTGCTTATGATGGCGATGGAGATCGTGTAGGAATAGTTCTTGAAAATGGCAAATATATTCCTGCTGATCAGTTTATGATTTTAATTATTAAGTCTTTACTGCCACAAATAAATAATAAAAAAGTTTTGTATGATGTTAAATGTTCCAAAGCTTTAGAAGATGAAATAAAAAAATTAGGAGGTACTCCTTATTGTTATCGTACAGGAACTAGTTATACTGAGGCAAAAACTAAAGAATTAAATTTGCCTTTTGGGGGAGAGTTTTCAGGACACATTTTCTTTAATGATCGAGATTATGCTTTAGGAAGTGGAATATATGCAGGACTAAGGTTAATGGAGATATTATCTAAAACGGATAAAACGCTTAGTGAAATGTTAAGTGATATTAATCACTACTATGCAACTCCTGAAATAAAAGTCCCTACAACTAATGAATTAAAATTTGAAATTACTAACAAAGTTTTAGATTATGTTAAAGAAAAAAATTATAATTATAACGACATTGATGGTGTACGAGTTAACTTTGAAAATGGTTGGGGCTTAGTTAGAGCAAGTAATACTGGACCTAATTTAACACTGAGATTTGAGGCAACGACAAAAGAGTTTTTAGAACAATTACAAAAAGAATTTACTGATCTTGTGAATCAATATAAGTAAATTCTTTTTTATTTATAGATTAAATAGTATAATTATTTTAAGGAGGATAATATGTTAAATAATATTTTTTTAGGAATTAGTTTTATAATTTTTAGTGAATTAATGATAGTTTATTTATTTTTTTTAGTTAAATATAAAATTTTAATTCCTCGAAAACAAATTAAAGAAAATATGGGAGAAAAACCTAAATATTATCGTGAGATAATTGATAAATACTCGCCTTTAATGAATGCTAAGTTATTGGGTAAAGATATATTTCATCAAGATGTTATTACAGCAATGGTTTTATATTTAAAAAATAAAGGCTGGCAAGATGACCAAGATTTTAAGGAAGAGTTATTAAGCCAAAATAGATTTATGGAAAATGAAATTGTTTTTATGAAATATAGCAAATGGATTTTTAGGAGTTTAAAGGAAAAAAATATTAAAATTGGCAATTCTATAGTTAAAGAAATAGTAGATAGCGCTGTTTTAAATGATTTAAAAAAAGAAAAATTTATAAAAAAAATACCAGGTCTTAAATATCTTAATTTAATTGATGCCTTACCTTTTATTTTTTTCATGGTTAATGGTACTTTAGTAGCTAAAATTGCTTCGTATAATAATACATTTATGAATAATTTGGTCTTTATTATGGAATTAATAGTTAATTTTAGTTGGATTTTGATTTATTCCATATCAGTCCATGCTAATTTGAATTTACAAGCCAATTTAGAAAAAAAAGGTCAGGAATATGTAAATCAATTAAATGCTTCTAAAGAATTTTTAAAAGATTTCTCAATATTAAGTTCAAGAAAAATTGATGAGGAAATATTGTGGGAATCTTATTTAAGAAATGCTATTTTATTTGATTTAAAAGGAAATTTAGATCAAGATGCCGAATTATTTTATAAGAAATTAATTTCTAAATATGAATATTTGAATGAAGAAAATAACAATTTTAAATTTATTAAAGATTATTTATTTTTATTTACTATTTGGTTATTTATAGCTTTAGTTATAAAAAATAAAATGTTTACTATTTTAATTTTAAATTTTTCATTATCTCCCCTCATATATTTTTATTTTATAAAAAAATTATATCCTTATGGCGATTATGACGAAAAATAAAGCCTTTTTTATTTGGGTGAATATTCAATAAAAATGATTTTTACGTGATAAATACAGAGGGACTATAATTTCTTTCCATTTTTTTAAAAGCTCTTGGAATTTTTTTTGTAAATTTTTATACCCTTCTGTAGTTATTTTTATTTCTTCTTTTTTTTCAATTTTAAGTAAAAATTCTTTTATATTATATCACATAACCTAAAATAAAAAGACCAATTTGGTCCTTCTATTTAATGATTGATTCTAAGGCTAGTTTGATAGATTCATTTAGAGATTTTTCACGATCTTCTTGACTCATGAATTCTTTACTAAATTTACTATCAACAACTGTTAAGATACAAGATGATTGTTTGTCAAAAGAATTGGCAATATGAAATAGCGCAAAAGCTTCCATTTCTTCGCCGATAATTCTAATATTTTTAGGAACTCTTGCAAGAACATGTTCATTATCGCTATAAAAACCAAATTGTTCGGTACTCATAATGGTTCCTTCATAAATATGAAGATGCATCTCTTCCGCGGTTTTAGCAATTGTTTTATTCAAACTTTGATGAGGATAAACTAAATGAGTAGGATCCCCATTATAGGAATAAGCAAAATTACCCTCATTATAAGCACTATCGACTAAAATTAAATCGGGAACGTTTAATTCAGGAATTAATCCCCCACAAGTTCCTACTCTAATAATTTTTTCGACGCCAAAAAAGTAAAATAATTCAAATGCATATATACTCATACTAGGCATTCCCATACCATGACCCATTACAGTTACACGAGTATCTTTATAGTATCCCGTATAAGCAAACATTCCTCTTGTATCACTAACTAGTTTAGCTTCACTTAAAAAGTTTTCCGCAATATATTTTGCCCGCAAAGGGTCTCCTGGCATTACAACAATAGGTGCTATATCATCTTTAGTACAAGCTATATGAGCAGGCTTAATATGTTCTAAAACTTTTGGTGCCTTCACAATTAATCACTCCTTATTATTCTACTTATACTATACCACTAAAAAATCGAAGCATGTATATATTAACTTCGATTTTACTTTTATTTACTCATTTTTGACACTTTTTATTTTACAGATAATTTTCTTTATCTCTTCTGGTGATTCATCAAAAAATTCCAAACGAAAATTTTTAATTCCTAGTTTTTGGTATTCTTTTAAACTATTAAAATTATCGATATTTTTATAATAAAAAAGATGGGTTAAATGATTTTCTTCGATATTATTAATAATAGGATATAATTTTTGATTACGATCTTTGAAATAATACTTATTATTATTTAAACAAATTTTACAAGTCTCATCTTTATTAACTAACATATTTAAAGGACAATATTTTAGTAACATTACCTCTGGTCTTCCATATAAAAATATTTCTATTTTAGATTTATTTTTTATATTATTTACAATTTGCTTAATATTTTCAAAAGAATTTTCAATTGATAAAGTTATGCGTTTTGCTCCCATTCGTTCTAAAAAATTAAAATGATAACTATTAACCACATTAAAATAATAATCAATGACGATATTATTTGATGGAACATATTTATATAAAGAACCTATTTCACAAATTAATAAATTTTCCTTATTATAATCTGGAAAATTATTTTTAACCCTTTCTAATCTTAAATATACATTTTGATTCTTTTTATATTTTTGATAAAGATTATTATTGGTTACATAAATAAAATCCACTTTTTGATCTAAACAGGCTTTTAACTGCTCTTCATTCCTAATTAAACAGTTTATATTAATTTTATTATTTTGTTTAGTCTCTTCGATTTCTTTTTTTAATATTTTTTTTTCTAGGAAAGGATGGGGAATTTGGTTTTCTCTTTTTAAAATTAATTCTTCTACTAATTCGCGACGAATTTTTTTTAATTCGCTAACATTTATAAAAATATCTGCATCATTTATTATTTCGATATTTTCTAGGACAAACGGAGTATTTCCTAAAGCACTAATTTTTTCTTTTATAATATTTTCTGTAATCGGAACATTTTTTGCTTTTTCAACAACCGAACCATTTTTTAAAACTTTATTTTCTCCATCAGAAAAAGCAATACACAATCTTTTACCCTTTTTAGCAATTAAGGCACATGTAATTTTAATTTTTCTTTGGGGTAATAAAGAAATATTTTTTTCTAATTTTTTATCAATAGTTTTTAAAATATCGCCTTTAGTTTTTAAGCCAATTTTATTGTCAACATAGACCACTTGATTAGTATGCGCTTTATTAATTAAAAGACCTTTCGTATTATAAAGAAAATTAACAATCATTCCTTTTTCTTCACTAACAAAACGAATACCATCTTCCTGATTTAGCTTTTTATCTAATTTTATTTTTATTTTATCTTTAGTTACTTCTAAAACTCGACCTATTTTAATTCCTTGATGATTAGAATATTCGATATTCATTAAAGAAGAATTTTTTGCTTCAAACAAATGACCATTAGTAAAGCCACGATTAAATAAAACTTTTAATTTAGTTAAATCATCTGAAGAAAGTTTAAATTCTGTTCCTTCATAATAATTATCAATTATGGTTCGATAAAGTTTAGTGATAAAGCCAACATAATATGGGCTTTTCATTCGCCCTTCAATTTTTAAAGAAGTAATATTTGAATCCATAATTTCTTTAAACTCTTCAATAGTACTAAATTCTTTAGGGCTTAATAAATATTTTCCTCGAACTTTTACAAGAGTTTTATTTTCCATTAATTCATAAGGTAAGCGACAAAGACCGGCACAAGAACCCCTATTACCACTGCGATTTAAAAGAAGACTGCTAAATAAACAACATCCTGAATAAGAGATACACAAAGCACCATGAATAAATACTTCTAATTCTAATTTAGTAGAAAAACTATTTACTTCTTTTAATGTTAATTCTCGAGCTAAAATTACTCTTTTTATGCCCATTTTTTCATACATTTTTAATTGTTCTTGGTTATGATTATGCATTTGAGTTGAAGCATGAATTTCTAAATTAGGAAACTTTTCTCGCACTATTTTTATTAATCCTAAATCTTGGAGAATTATAGCATCAACATTATTTTGATGAAGAAAACGAATATAATCAAGACATTCGTTTATCTCCGATTCATAAATAATTGTATTGATTGTTATATAAATTTTTACACCATAAAGATGACAATATTTGATAGCTTCAATTATTTTATCATTCGTAAAATTTTCGGCAAAAGCCCTAGCACCAAATTTTTTACCACTTAAATAAACGGCATCGGCTCCATTAGAAACTGCTTGAAGTAATGCTTCATAATTTCCAACGGGAGATAATAGTTCTTTCTTTTTCATTGTTTAGCCTCACTATTAATAGTATAACATAAGAAAACAAAAAAGAGATTAATTCTCTTTTAAATTATTTTTTATCAATTTCTTTGTCATAAGAAATATCTGATATTTCATATTTACGATTTTTAGAAATATAATTCAAAGCTTTAGTTAAACAATAAACTAGTACAGCTAAAGCAAAAAAATAAACAATTCCAAATACGGTAAATTCAGGTTCTGATTTGGTTAAAAGGGTTATTATTGAGGTTCCGGCACTCATACTAGTAACCAAGGTTAGACTACTTAAAGATTTATTTGTTACATCCGATTTTAAACCAGCAAATAGTTTTTGGGCTGATGTCACATATGTTTGAGTCATATCCCATAAATATTTAATATAATCAAGAGTATCTCGAAGAGTCTCAAAACGATATCCAGATATATTTAAAAATTCGGTTAATTCTTTATCATTTTTGGCTATTTTTTCTCGTGTTCCGATATAGGTTCCCATTTGATTAATTCTTCCATCAATCAAATTTATTGTCTTAGCATATCCCTCAAGAGTAGTATTAAATTTTACAATATCAGCACCTTTAACTTTAACATTTTCTTTTACTTGATCAATTTTTTCCCATATTATACGATGCAAATTTAAATAACGGTGCATTTGCCCTTTAAATTCACGAATAAATATTTGTTCTTCAATATATTTTTCTATATTATCAAAAGATTGTTTTTTATTATTAATAAAGTAAAATTTATCCCCTCTTATAACATCATATTTTTCACAATTAAATTCAAAATATTTTTGTTTTTCAGTACGAGATAATAAATCAGATATTTCTTCTTTAGTTGCTTTATTGCAAACAATAAAATAAGGATAGACAGTCTCTATATTAGCAAGCTCTTTAGGAACTGGAGCACCTAGACTAAATAAATAATTAATGGCTGGAGATAATTTATTTTCATAATAATCTGTTAATATATCTATATCATTAAATAAGGTATCATCCTTGACATTTTTATTATTTAAAGAAATTAAACCATCCTCAAATATTCTGACTGTTATATCATAAGCTGTTGTATATTCAATATACTCTTCCCCTGATACACCATAAACAATTTTGCCAATAGCTAAATTTTTTCTTAGCTCTTGTAATTTTTCTTGTTCAAGATCTAATTTAGAAGATTGATCTCTTAAAAAATCATAAATTTCCGTTAATTGTAACATAGTTCGTTGGAACCATCCACCAATATAAATTCTCTCTATTTTCATCAATACTCAACTACTTTCTTTTTTTAAATTTCTTTAGAAAAAAACGCAGCATCATTTATGACAAAGCCAAACTTTTTATAACAAGAATGAGCTGGGGTTCTAAAGTTATTTGACCACAATTTTATCGAAGCACATCCTCGATCTTTACATATTTTCTCTGTTATTTGTAATAATTTTGTTCCTATTTTATGTTTTCGATATTCATTTTTAACACACACATGATTTAAAATAGCAAATGTATCCATACCCTCAAAAATTGTAGGTACTATTTGAATTCTTGTATGAGCGATTATTTCTTCATTGCAAAGAGCTATTAAATAAATCTGATTTTGATCATGTTTATTTTTATTATATATTTCTAAAGCTTTATCAACACTGGTGTTTTCTTCAAAACATTCATTACATAATTTGACGATTTTTTCGATATGACTTTCATTAGCAATCCAAAATTGTACTTCCATTATATTACTCCTCTGCTATTTTAATAGTAGCATATTAAATTTTTAATGTATATACAATATTTTTTTACTTTACAAAAAAAATATTAGAAAAGTTCTAATATTAATTTTTTATAAAATATTTAAACATGAAAAAAAATAAATTTATTTTCTCTTAATTAGTTTTCATTATAATATTTTTTTTTTAGAAAAACGACTATTTCCTTCAAGTTGACTAATATATTTACTTTCTTTATCTATTATTTTTCAGTAGTTTTTAGACTAAGCAATAATACACTTTCAACATGATAAGTATAACTAAACATGTCTAACATGTAACATTTTTCAATCTTATAATTTAGAGTTAAATCTTTTAAATCCCGAGCTAAAGTATGAATATTACAGGAAATATAAATTATTTTTTGCGCATTACTATTTAAAATTAATTCTCGAGAATTTTTATCTAAACCTTTTCGGGGAGGGTCAATAATAATTGTATCAAAATTTTCTTTTATTTTAGAAAGATTCTTTGGCACATCTCCAAGAAGAGGATATATATTATTTTGATGATTTAATCTTTTATTGACTAAATTATCTAAAATGGCATTTTGGACAATTTCTAAGCTATAAACCTTACTGGCTTTTTTACTGGCAATTATTCCTAAAGTTCCTACTCCGGAATATAAATCTAAAACAACATTAGAATTATTGATATTTTCTTCTATTATTGAAAACATTTGATCAGTTATAAAAGAATTTATTTGAAAAAAAGCATCATAACTTACTTTGAATAAACAATTATGGATTCTTTCATAAAAATAATTTTCTCCATATATGCATTTATTATTAACTATCACTCCCACGATTTTAAGGTGATCAAAATCTTTAATATTAAAAGCAATATCATCTTTGGAGTCAATAATAATTAATAATTCATCATTATAGTTAGAACGAATAGTTAAGTTACCATTTTTTATTTTTAATTTATTTACTTGTAATAAAAAATCATTAATACTTTTTTGGGCAATAGAACAATATTTTATTGGAATTAATTCATGACTTTTTTCTTCATAAAAACCATATATTCCATTTGCTATTTTTAAAGATAGTTTATTTCGATAATTTTGAGGATTAATATTTTTAATAATATTTATTTTAGGAATAATAATATTTTCTTTTTTTAAAATATTTTCTATTTTTCCTTTTTTAAATTTAAGAGTATCTTCATAAATTAAGTGCTGTAATTGACATCCTCCACACTTTTCATAAAAGGGACAAAAAGCTTCTTTTCTTAAAGGAGATTTTTTTAAATATTTCTTGACTTTAGCTAAGTTATATTTTTTATGACTTTCAATTAATTTAATTTTAACTAATTCTTTAGGCAAAGCATTTTTAACAAAAATAATCTTTCCTTCTAAGTATCCTATTCCACTCCCTTGATGATTAAGTCGCTCAATTAATAATTTCATTTATTTCACCAAATCCATTATACTACATTATTTTTACGCATATCTAAAAATAATTTTGGTCATACTAAAAATGGTGAATTATATGCAAGATAAAGTCTTAAAAAGATTACAAAAAGAATTTGAAAAGAATACCGATTTCATTGTCAAAAAAATAAAATCAAAATATTTTAAAGATATTTATGTTATTTATTTGGAAAGTGTAACAGGAAGCGATAAAGTTAATGATTATATTTTAAAACAACTTACTTCAATTAATAATTTAAAAGGAGTTAAAAAATATGATATTGAAAGTATTATTCCAGGACCTAATACAGTAAAAATTGATAATCCAGATAAAATTGAGTTTTATTTAACTAATGGATTTACAATAGTTTTAACCAATAAAGAAATCTTAGGTTTTGAAACTAAAGCCGATATTAATCGAAGTGTTAGTGTTCCAGAGGTCCAAAAATCTATTTATGGACCATCGGATGCTTTTACAGAGAATATTCAAATTAATTTAGGTTTATTAAAAAGAAGAATTAAATCGAGTCACTTAAAAAGTGATGATTTAAATATGGGAAGAAAAACAAATACTAAAGTAGAAATCCTTTATTTCGATGATATTACAGATATGAATATTGTTGAAATGATTAAAGAAAAACTAAACCAAATTGATGTTGATGGTATAATTGATTCGGGAATTATTGCTAATATTTTGACAGAAGAAGAAAAAACTCCTTTTCCCACTATTTCCCAAAGTGAGAGACCAGATGTTATCGCAACAGCTCTTTTAGAAGGAAAAGTTTGTATTATGGTTGATACTTCTCCTTTTGTTCTTATACTTCCCGCTTTTTTTGCTGATTTTATTAATCCTGTTGTAGATAATTATAATCGTAATGTAAATGTTAATTTTTTAAAGATTTTAAGATTTGCCAGTTTTTTCTTTACCATGATTTTACCAGGATTTTATATCGCTTTAGTTAATTATAATATGGAAACTATCCCCACTAGTTTACTTGTTAATTTTGCTTCGCAAAATGATGGAGTACCATTTCCGACAATTATTGAAGCAATTGTGATGATTATAGTTTGTGAAATTTTACGGGAAAGTGATTTACGTTTTCCTAGTAGTTATGGAAGTGCTATTTCAATACTTGGAGCTTTAGTTTTAGGAGAAGCTGCTGTTTCAGCGGGAATTGTTAGCCCAATTATGATTATTATTATTGCTTTTACTTTTATTACAAGTTTAATATTTACCGAGTTAGAAGTAATAAATGCCATTCGGTATTTTCGTTTTATTTTCTTAATACTCGCGGCTTTATATGGTCTTTTTGGAATTGCCTTAGCTCTTATTTATTTCTTAATTCATATTACGAGTGTTAAAACAGCGGGAAAACCTTATTATTATCCAATTGTGCCTTTTGATTTTACGTATATTAAAAAGACTTTATTTAAAGTTAAATTTATAAATGATACAAAAAGAAGTAAAGAGCTTGCTAAGAAAAATTTAATTAAAGAAAAGGTGAAAAAAGCATGAAAAAATTAATATCTTTAATTTTATTTATATTAATCTTTACTAGTGGTTGTTATGATTATACCGAATTAAATGAAATGGCCATTGTCTCAGGAATTGCTGTTGATTTTGAAGATGAGAAATTTCATGTAGCTTTTGAAATATTAAACACTAAAAATAAAGAAGATAATAAAGAACAAGAAAAAGTTTATTATGCCCAAGGTGAGGGAAAAACAATATCGGAAGCTTTTTCTGCTACCTCTTTAGAAATTGCAAAAATGCCTTATTTAGCCCATTTAAAAGCTTTAATTATTGATGAGGAAATAGCAAAAGAACATGTAGAAGATATTATTGATTTTTTAATAAGAGATAATCATATTCGCAATATATTTTATTTAGCTATTAGTAAAGATACGACTGCTTATAAAGTGCTTACTAATACTGATACGAATAATCCAATTGTAAGTAATGCGATTGCTGATTTAATTGATAGTACAACGTTTACCAATAATATTGCATCAGATCTAAATTTTGAAAAATTTGTTACTAATATTATTGATCCTAGAAAAGATACTTATATTAGTTCAATTAAAATTGAAGATGATAATTTAAAACTAGGACCGATTGGAATTTTTAAAGGTTATAAATTTAGAACTTATTTAAGTGAAAATGAGTCAGCAGTTTTCAATGTTATGAATGGTAGCTCAAACGAAATTCATTTTAAAATTAAATGTCCTAATGATGAAGATAATTATATTTTACTAACAACATTTAATAAACCTAAATCGGGTATTGAAATAAAAAACAAAACAGCCACTATTAAAACAGAAGTTGAAACAAGAATTATTGAAAATCATTGTAAAATGGATTTTAAAAAAGTAAAAACTTATGAAGAAATTCAAAAAAAGGTTCAAAAAAAATTAGAAAAGGATATGAAAGATGTTATAACAAAATCGTTAAAATATGATAGTGATATTTTAAAAATTAAACAAATATATTATCAAAAAACAAAAAAAGATTTGGATTTTAGAAAATTAAATTATAAATACGAGGCGAAAGTAATTATAAATAGAAATGGTTTAATATTTGAGGTGAAAAAATGACAAGTAAATTAGAAAATTTTGCTGTTAACTATTTTTTAACGAGATCTTTATTTTTAGGAATTGGTTTTTCGCTAATTATTGGAATAACTAAACAAGATAGTTTTTTAGCTTTTATAGTCGGTACGCTACTTGGATTATTTTATATTTTTTGGATTAATAAAATTCAAAAATATAAGGGAGATAAAAATTTGACCGATGTTTTAAAAGAAATGAAAGGTTTAGGTTTGTTTTTGAGATTTATCTTACTTTTATTTGGTATGGTATTATTAAGTGAAGGGTTAACTTTTATTCAGTTATTTGCTTCTTCTTTTTTCTTAATTAAAACTCCGATCTTTTTTATTTCTTTGCCGCTTATTTATTTAATTATTCGCATTTGTAAAAATGGAATTACAACAACTTTTAGAGTAGCTACTTGTTTATTCCCAATTTCTCTTGTTTTAACTGGTTTATCTTTATGTGCTTTATGTGGTTATGCTAATTTAGCTAATATTTCCCCTTTATTTGTTACAAAACCTTTAAACTTTTTAAAAGCTGTTTTTTATTATAGTACTTTATCAGCTACACCTTCTTTATTAATGCTAGTAACAAATAAAAGTAATAGTACAAATTCTTATTTGTTGGGAAGTTTTACTTTGATTGCGAAAATGTTTTTAATTATTGCTATTGTAGGTCCATTATTAGCAACAATTTATCGTTTTCCAGAATATATTATTTTAAAAGAAATAAAACTTCTAAATTTTATTGAAAAAATTGAAAATATTGTGGCTTTATCTTGGATATTTGATGTCTTTATATATCTTTCAATGTCATCATTATTTATTAAAGAATTACTCCCTAAAAAACATAATAAAATAGTTCATTTAATAATTGTTATGGGTATTTACTTAATATCATTTACTTTAATCGGAAAACATTATACTAACGAATTAATATTATATTTTGTTATACCTATTTCTATTTTTATTGTTTTTTTAATTACAGTACCAGCACTACTTATTTTTACTTATAAAAAAAGAAAATTTAATAGTTAAATAATAAAAATGTAGATTAAATTAAACATCTACATTTTTTATTTTAAAACAAATGGCGAAGTACTAGAACCATCATTATCTATCTTAATAGATATTTCTGGATTCAAATATACAACAGGATATATTTCATGTAGACTATATGCATTTGAAGAGCTTACATATCCCGCATTGCCAATTGCATTAACACTATAAGAATTATTTGCTTTTGGCGTTATAGTCCATTGCCAACCACTACTACTATATATCCAATCATTATTATTACATATACCTAAATACCAATAATTTCCATCCATTAAACTTATATTTAAACAATTTTCTCTATCGTTTGTTGATCCTCCACTTGTTGCATATCCATAATCTGAAGGATATATTAATCCTACTTTCCCTGTCCATTTGGTTGTATGACCATTAGATACATCTTCTCCTCTTTCTGATGTATAATATTCACTCGCTTTTGAACTTGTTCTATCCCCGCCTAAATTCCAAACAGATGAGCTTATCATACTCTTAGCATTACTCGTTAATCCTGTAGAACTAAAATCACAGGCCTTTGTTGCTCCATTACTCCCACTTGGACAATCTCCACTTGTTCTATTATAGTATGCTCCTTCATTTAATACCTTTTGTAAAGTACTTGTACTCCAATCATTATTTCCACTATTAGCTGTATTATCCCAAGCATAACTTCCTATATTCTCACTTCTGATTAGTTTAACTTTATCTTTCTTTGTTCCATCAGGATTCTCGATATCTTTCATTACTCCTATTATTCGCCATAACTCATTATTAAATTGGATATAATTGTTAGGATTTGCTCCTATATATCTTAGATTGCCATAATCATCTTCCACTAACTCTTCTGATTGTAAATTAGTTAAATACTTTACCAAATTCTCTTTTGGTGGTTCAGTACTTGCAACTACACTTATTTTACTAATAAATCTCTTGTTCATTGATTCAAGTGATTCTACACTCTCATCCATTCATAATTTTAATCTGTAACTTACTTCTCCTTTTCCTTCTACACTTCCCCTTTTTAATCTATAAGCTTCATCTGCTGTATATGTGGCATCACTATAGGTTGGTGTTATCGCTTCTTTTGTATTTAATAAAACTTTTCTACTATCATCTAATTGGACTGCTATATACTCACTACTTAATTTATCACTTAATCCCATTATTTCTAAGTTTATATCAAAATAGGCGGTTGTATTACAGGTATTGGTTATCTTAAATTCATATGGTATTAAATTATTCGCTTCTTCATCTGTTATTGGCATTACTTTTTCTAAGCTTATTGCATTTGTTGTATCACTTAATGTAAGATTTAAACAATCACTTATAATTACATTGCTACTCTCTTGCACTCTGTTTATTTGCCAGAAAGCATAACTTGTTCCTATTACAATTAATAATAAAACTGCTCCTATTCCTACAATTATTTTTTTTCTAGATTGCTCCCCCCCCCCAGAATAGAGCATATACCCAAAATTCTTTTATATCTTTTGTTAATTAATTATAATTTCTTTAACTTAATCTATAATTTCATTTAATAATTGGTTTAATATCATATTTCTATTTTTCCCAGACTTAGTATCAATTAGATTAAAACCATATTTACTACACTCTTTAACTAACAACTTATTTCTATCATAAAAATTTTTTACACATGAATTTAAATATTCTTCATTTACCTGAGCAATCCAATCAGTTGGTTTAGCATAATGGATTACATTAAATTTTATTTCTTCTAAACTACAATTGGGGTATGCTAAAAAATAAACTTTAACTTTATCTTTATTTTGTAATCTATCAATATCTGTAGGCAAAAAATCATACATATCAATTACAGTATCAATTCCTTCAATCTCTGCTTCTTCAATCGATTTATTAACAATATTTTCAAAAAAGGCAAATTTTATATCGTAAGAAAATTCATCTATTTTAATATTTAGTCCTTCTTCAATCGCACTATAAATATTATCAAAAGATATTCTATTAAATCCTTTTTTAATTAGTTTAAATGATAACGTACTTTTGCCACTCCTAGCATTACCTCCTAAAATTACTACTTTCGCCATTAAAACTTTTATCTCCCTTCATAACAAAACCATTTGTTGAATCTATATTTACAATAGTAAAACCATATTGTAAAAAAGAATAAACAATTTCTCTATGCTTTGCTACAGCCCCAGGCAGCCATTCCTTTGTAAACATTTTTTCATATCTTTCTTTATCAGTTTGAAACCAATCTTTATTAGTAAATCTATCATAATGCAAATCTAAGTCATCTATTTCTAATAAATATATTTCTTTAGTTAAATTAGGATACTTAAAGGCAAATTCTTTTAAGGTATTTCCATATATATCATTCATATCATTTGATTGCCCTTTTATTAGTAAAATATTACTATTACTTTGTAGAAAATCTTCTATTTTTTTCATTATTACTTCTTTTCGAGATTTTTCATTATTTTCATCATCAAATGCTGATAAATTTGATGATATTGTTTCTCTTATTACATCTATTTTTTCATTGTCTAATCCTAAATATGCTCTAATATTATTCTCATTATTTAAAATTGCATTGATTAATGTAGATTTTCCAGTCGCAGATTCTCCAAATACCCAAATTACACTTTTCATTATTTTTTTCACTTCCTACAAATTATTTTTACACAAAATTAATATACATTTATTATACCAAAAACTGCTTTTTCTACATAATTTTTTAACTAACAGGATATGGAAAGGCACCACGAAACTTTAAAACACTTATAAAATAAGAGTTTAAATTCATCGTAGTTGCACCACCAACACTTTTCGCACTTGCGAAAAGAACCTTTTTTACACATTTTTGGGTTCTAATTTCTTAAAAAACTCTATTTTAACCTTTATTTATAAGGATTTTGGTAGACCCTTTTTTGAACCTACCTACTATTTTTTCTTACTTTTTATTTATTTTGGGTATAAGCGTTATTCGCCCCCCCCCCGGGTTTATTCCCGTGGAAATATCTTTTTCTTCTTTCATTTTTACTCTCCTCTATTATATTTATAATTATAAGTTAATTAAATTTTTATAGCAAGAAAAAAAGAACTTACTTGGTTCTTTTACAAACAATAAATGTGATTATTATTCATCAGATTCAAATATTTTTTTTAAATTATCGTCATCAGCAAAGGATTTTATAATACTGTCATTAAAACTCGAAGAAGAATCAGAGCTTTTGTTTAATTTAGGCAAATCAAAAGGTTTAGGCATATCTAAGTCTTTTTTTATTGGTCTAATTAAATTCTCTTCTAATTCATTTTGATTTGGTTCTTCTTCTTTCTCTTTTGATAAATATACTGAACTAAATTGTCTAGGCATTGTTGATCTTTTAGGGATTTCTTCTTTTGATTCAGTAAAAATATTTTTCTCGAGTGGCTCCTCAATTACTGTTTTTTCATCATAATAACTTTCAAAAGTATATTCTTCATTGTCAATATTATCATTATTAATATCGGTATCAATTTTAGATGTTATCTTATAATCTTCAGGTATATCTAAATCTAAAGTATTTTCCAAGTCGTTATCATTATAAGTATTTTCTTCATACGGTTTATAATTATATACTTCTTTTTCTTCTAAGACAAAATTATCATCACTATTTATTTCTGCTTCAGAAGAATATTTATTAATTAGATCTTCTACTTTATCAGACCCTTTTTCTTCTTCAAAATCAAATCTTCTTTCAATATCTTCAGTTTCTTTTATTTTAGATGAACTATCAGAAAAGATTTCATTATCATAATTTTCAAGAATACTTATATTATTTTCTAGATCTTCTTTTTCTTTATATGGTTCTTCTTTTTCATCCACATTATTTAAAGTTACAGAAGAATTTAATTCATTACTAAAATCAGGTTTTACTTCTTCTTTTAAAATCTTATTTTGATTTTCTATTTCTTGTAAATTTCTTGCTTTTTCTTCTTTTCTAATCTTTTCATCTTTTTTACCAAAAAATAAAATAATTAAAAAAGAAAATGCTAAAATAATTATTGCCATAAATAGGCCGATTCCAAAATACTCATGACTATAAAGCTTATATAGGAATTCCATTATTCCACCACCTTTTGTATTCTGTTAATAGAATATCATATTATAATTTTTAAATCAAGATAAATTATTTTAAATAAAAAGGACCATTACATATATTTGGTCATTTGTTTCATTACTTGATTTACTTGCTTTTGACTAGGTTTTCTTCCCATACTACTCATCATTGCCTCAATCATTTTTTCATTGATTGGGGGATTATTTTTTAAATATTTTTTCATAATAATACGAGAAATAAAAAAACCAATTATTGCTCCAACAATAAGACCTATTACTATTAATAATATATCATGGATCATAATATATACCTCCTTTTTTTATTTTACTAAATAATTTAAGCTTTAACAAGTAATTAAACAAAAAGCTTATCTAACCAAAAATAATCAATATTTTTAAAATCACAAAAAAATAAATTTTTATATTTCGCTAAATCATTTAAAAATATGGGATGAACAACTGTACTTTCTAAAAGTAAAAATTTTTTACGAATCGTAAGTTTAGTTTCTTCCCTTTTAAAAGCATTGTTTATTTGGTGAACATTTTTAAATTTAGTATAGAAATAATTTTCTCGATAATTTTTGAAAAGATTAATATCCATTTCTTTAGGATTAAAGTTTTCAGTAATCTTATTAAAAAGTTCTACTCCTACAGAAAGATCTTTAACATCTAATTTATAAATATAGGATAACATTTTAAATAAATGATAAGGATTATTTTTAGTTAAAGAAACATATTCTTCTTTAATTTTAAAAATATAGAAAGTTCGCATATTATTTCACCCTCTATATTATAATTTTTATGATCGAAAAAATTTGTCAAAAAAAGTATTATTTATTACTTAATAATACCTTAGCAATTTTCATTTTTAAACTTTCATAATTATAATCCATTTTTTCTAAGACTTCCTTTTTATGACCGCTAAAACCAAAATCATTAATACCAAATATATTTTTTTCTTCGGTAAACAAACCCCAACCAATTTTACTACTAGGCTCTAAAACTACTTTTTTTATGTTGGATGGTAAAATTTCTTCGCGATATTGAAGACTTTCTTGTAAAAATAATTCCATTGAAGGCATACTTACGACGCGAATATCTAAATTTTCTTGACTTAATTCATTACTAATATTAATAGCACTTTCTACTTCGGTACCAGTAGCAATTATAATTCCATCTAATTTGTTTAGTTCTTTTTTGATAATGTAAGCTCCTTTACTAACTAGTTTCCCATTGGAATTAGGCAATTTAGGCATTTTACTTTTACTTAAAACAACACTGACAGTTTTTTTATTTTGACAAATAAACTCCCACGTTCCTAAAATTTCATTAATATCACATGGTCTAAAAGTTATCATATTAGGTATTGCTCTTAAGGTAGTTAATTGTTCAACTGGCTGATGAGTGGGCCCATCTTCTCCAATTGATATTGAATCATGAGTAAAAATATAAGTTATAGGTAAATTCATTAAAGCACTTAAACGCATACCAGGTTTCATATAATCACTAAATGTTAGCATGGTACTACAAAAAGTTTTTAATCCAAGAGTTGCCATACCATTTAAAATTGCCGAAGTAGCACTTTCTCTTACCCCAAAATCAATATTTCTTCCTAAAGGATTAAGACTATTATTTACTTTTGTATTATCAATATAAGCTTTAGTTGAGGAAGCTAAATCATTATTCCCGCCTAAAAATAATTCTGTTTTAGAGGCTACTAAATTTAAGACTTTATGGTTAGTGATACGCATTTCCTCTTGATAGTTAGCATTTACTTTAAAATTGGCACTATCAAAGGGAATTATAAAAAATTTATTTTCTAACATAGTAATAATCTCATTAATTTTAGGATTACCCATTCTTTTAATTTGATTTAAATAATTACTGTTTTCTTGATATTTTTTCTGAATCCGATTTGTAATTAATTTTTGAATATGAAGCATTGTATCTTTTCTTGTTTCAAAAGGAGCCATGGTAATATTTAATTTCTTTTTGATCGCATATATATCATCATCACTTAAAGGACTACCATGAACAACATTTTTATTTTCATTCATACTATCTTTACCTAATATAGTATTAAAAATAAGAATAGATGGTTTTTTACTTTTTTTAGCTCGATTAATAGCTTTATCAATAATTTTTATATTTTCGCTATTTTTAACTATTTCAGCATAAAAACCCATGGCTTCAAAACGTTTTACGATATCATCCATAAAAATATTATTAATACTTCCATCATTAGTCATTTTATTACAATCATAAAGAAGCATTAATTTATCTAATTTTTGAGCTCCAGCAAAAGAACAGGCTTCATAAGAAATGCCTTCCATTAAATCGCCATCTCCACATAAGACATAAGTTCTAAAATTAATTAATTTTTGATGCTCATCCTCCGCCTTTAATAAATTATTTATATAACGTTCGGCAAAGGCTATTCCTACAGCATTTGCTATTCCTTGACCTAAAGCTCCAGTTGAAATATCAACTCCAGGAGTAATATTATACTCAGGATGACCTGGTAATTTTGAATCAATACTTCGAAAAGTTGTTAATTCTTCTCTGGTTATAGGATAGCCGCATAAATAAAGGGTTGCGTATAAAAGGGCTGAGCCATGTCCAGCTGATAAAACAAAACGATCTCGATTAATCCAGTCTGGATTTTCAGGATTAATATTTAAATGTCTAGAATATAAAGTATAAATTAAAGGAGAAGCTGATAAAACAATGCCAGGATGTCCACTATTAGCTTTTTTAATCATATCAAGCCCTAATGCTTTTATTTCATTAACTGCATTTATATCATTTATATTCATTAAAATTCCCTGCCTATTCTTTGATAAGTATAACAAATTCTAAGTTATTTTAAAATAACTTTTTTAGGCTAATTTTAAATTTAACATTTTTTCTTTTTCTGTTAAGGCATCAAAAAGATTAATGTTTAAACTATTGCAGATAGATATTAAAACGAGGAATATATCAGCAATTTTAGATTCAGAATTCTTAACATTTTCATTATTTAAAGAAATTCTAATTTCTTTGCCTAGTTCTATTACGTTAAAAAATAAACGAAACATTTCGCTAGATACATCTTGTTTTTTAAAAGTATTAATATTTATTTTTTCCTCAACATATTTTTGAATTAAATCTAGACTATCTTCACGAGTAAGTTGATCTAATAATTGTTCTTTAATCATATTTAATCTCCTATAGCCATATTTTGACTACTTACTCCTTTCTTCTCTATTTCATTTAAGTATTTAAATCTAGCGTTTAAAGCAAAAATACCAATAATTATGACTGAATAAAGTAAAATCGCTCCACAATATTTCATAACAATTTTTTTCATATACATTCCTTCTTTCTAGCTTAAATTTAACACGTATATTTGTTCGTGTCAATACTTAAATGAACATTTGTTTGACTTTTTTTTTATGTTATGTTAAGCTGATTATGGAGGTAAGTCTTAAATGAAAGATTTAACTAAAAAACAAACTGAAGTTTTAAATTTTATTAAAAAATATATTGCCACCCATGGATATCCCCCAGCTATTAGAGAAATATGTACAGGTCTAGGACTTTCTAGTCCCGCTACTGTTCATGCCCATATAAAACGTTTAGAAGAAGCGGGAGTTTTAAAAACATCGAATAATAAATTTAGAACAATTGAAATACTTGGAGAAAATGAATTTATTGAAAAAAATGAGGATGTTATAAAGGTTCCACTTTTAGGTAAAGTTACAGCTGGTAGTCCCATTGAAGCGATTGAACAACCAAATGAGTTCTTTGATTTGCCAGCTTCTCTAATTCCACGTAAAGAAACGATTTTCACATTAAAAGTTAGTGGAGAGTCAATGATTAATAAAGGAATTTTTGATGGGGATTATGTCATTGTTCAAAAACAAAAGGTAGCCCGTAATGGTGAAATAGTAGTTGCCATGACAGAAGAAAATGAAGTTACTTTAAAAACTTTTTACAAAGAAAAAGACCATATTCGCTTACAACCAGAAAATGATACAATGGCCCCTATTATATTAAATAATTGTACAATTTTAGGAAAAGCTATTGGTTTATATAGAAAATTTTAAAAGGAAATGTTCAAAAGTCATTTCCTTTTTTAATTAAAATTTATTTTAAAACCAATGGTGAAGTACTTGAGCCTACTCCTCCGCTCTCTATTCCGATGCTAGAATTTAGATATACTGCAGGACGAACTATACTTGAAGTATACCAACCATTGTAATTAATATTTCCATTTGCTAACAAAATAAAAACAGAATAATTAAACGTTGTATATGGCATCATAGTCCGTTGTATATTATTTGTATATAGCCAATCATTTACTTGACACTCAACATTTCCAAAAACATGTAATCTAGTATCTAAACAACTATTTCTATCTTTTGTAGCTCCGCCACTTGTGGCATATCCATAATCTGAAGGATACATTAACCCTACTTTCCCTGTCCACTTCGAACTTATTCCACTAGTTCCTGTGCCACCTCTTTCTATTGTGTAAGATTTTTTTGTTGTATTATCTATTTGATCATTTCCTCCTGAGTTCCATACTGAAACACTTATCATATTCTTAGCATCTTCTGTTAACCCTGTAGAACTAAAGTCACATGTAGTTGTTGCTCCATTTTCATCACTGGGACAATCTCCACTGGTTCTACTCCAATATGCCCCTTCATTTAATACCTTCTGTAAGGCACTTTCACTCCAATCATTACTTTTTGCATTAATATCTCTATCCCAAAAATATTTTCCTATACTCTCATTTCTTATTAGCTTGACTTTGTCCTCCTTTGTCCCATCAGCATTTTCTATATCTTTCATGACTCCTATTATTCGCCATAATTCATTGTTAAATTGGACATAATTATTTGGATTAGCTCCGATATATCTTAAATTGCCATAATCATCTTCCGCTATTTCATTGGAATAGTCTGATAGCATTTTAACGTAATCTACAAGTGTTCCTTCATATGTAAAATCAATATTACAACTTATTTCCGAATTATTATTGGAATTTATATTTACTAGTCCCCATAACTCATTATTCCACTCTGCTGTTACTCCATCTTCACATGTTACATTACTTACCTTTAAGCCACTTTCCTTTGTTGGAAAAGTGGTTTTATATTTACTTCCATTTATAGTATAAGCTATCTCATTTGTTTGGTTTATTTTCTCTATTTTGCTATAGTTATCATAATATAAGTTATCTTTCTTATATAGTACTACTATACCCCCCCCAGGATAGCTGTTAATCCTAGCGCTAGTAGGGTATTCTTTAGTTTTTTATTCTTCTTAAAACTTTTTAGTTTCATCTTTATCCCTCTTTCTATTATTTAGATTATAGCATTTATCTTTTTTCTTCACAATAGAAAATTAAAATGACAAAGTTAATAAAAAAAGATGATCTATTATTTAAATTTAATCATCTTCTTATAATTCTCAGTTCCTATTTTTTTAAAATAATTTTAGAATATCTTGAAAGGTTATATAAACCATTAAAAGCATTAAAAGGAAAAAGCCAACTACATGGAAGGTATTTTCAATTTTAGCATTGATTGGACTTCTTTTAATTTTTTCAATAAGTAAAAACAATACTCTTCCCCCATCAAAAGCTGGAAATGGTAAAATATTAATAAAACCAACATTGACACTTAAAAAAGCAATAATATAGATAATTTGGGAAATACCTGCACTAACTGAATCTCCAACTACTTGATAAATTCCTACTGGTCCTGATAAAGCATTTAAAGAAATTTTACCCGAGAATAAACTCGTAATTGTTAAAGTCATTGAACTTATAATACTGCCAAATTTCATAAAGGCATATTTAAGACTAGGAATTATACCATGATTTTTAGTAGAATCAATTCCAAAACCAAATTGATTGACTTCAGTGCCATCTTCTTGTTTTACTTTTTCAGGAATTACTTGATATGTTTTTTCTTCCCCATTAGACTTTTTAACAATAAATTCATAAGACTCATTTTTATTTTTACGATATAGCGCAATTTGTAATTTATCCCAAGATGAAGCTTTTATTCCGTTAATAGATTTTATCTCATCCCCTACTTCAATACCAGATTTATCAACAGCAGAATTTTCTAAAATGGTCCCAATTAAAGGCTTAGTTGTAGTAGATCCCCAAAATAAAGCGATAGTAAAAAGTAAAACAATTGCTAAAATAAAGTTATTTACAACACCAGCGACTAAAATTATTAAACGTTGATACCAAGGACGATTGCACATAAAAGTCTCTTTTTTGATTTTTTTATCATCTTCGTAAACTTCTCCAGCCATTGAAACAAATCCGCCAATAGGGAATGCTCTAATATTATAATCAATATTATCTTTACCTTTATGAGTATGAATAACTGGCCCCATACCTAAAGAAAATTCATAAATATGCACGCCAAATTTTTTAGCCCAGATAAAATGACCAAATTCATGAACAAGGATAATAATTCCTAATATAAATATTAATAATAATAAATTTAAAAACCACATATAATTTCTCTCCTTTTAAATAAATTTAATTAAAATAATATAAGTTAATAAAACAAAAATCAAACTATCAATCCGATCTAAGACGCCACCATGCCCAGGAATTAAATTCCCAAAATCTTTTATTTTATTCTCTCTTTTAATTTTACTAAAGAATAAGTCTCCTAATTGACCAATAATTGATAAAATTAAAGTAATAAAAATTATTTTGATTAAATTATTTTGATTAATAATATTTATGTAAAATATTGTTGGGACAATAGTACCAACAAATGTTCCACCAACAGAACCTTCCCAAGTTTTACCAGGACTAATATTGGGAGCACATTTATGTTTACCAATTAACTTGCCAATTACTAAAGCAAATATATCAGTCATCGTCACAATTAAAATTATATAAATTAAACGCCAGATATCAAAATTTCGTAATAATATGAAACTATTAAATACTACTCCTAAAAAAATAATACATCCGATTAAATAAAATGCTGTATGAGTAGAATAGTTTTTATTTTTAGAAAAAAGACAAGGCAAAAACATACATAATATACAAAAGGCTAAATTTTTATATTCCAAATTTAAAGGAATTATAATTCCATCTAATCCCGAAAATATAATTAGTAAGAGATTTATTAAACCTAAGAAAAATAATAAATCAGGAATTTTAGAATGACTTTCTTTTAAATTAATTAATTCTTTAAAAGCTAAAACACCAATAAAACCCATCGTAAGAGCAAATATTTTATTTCCTATGATTAAAATAGGAATTAAAATAATAGCCATTATAATAGCACTTAGTATTCGTTTTTTCATTATCTCACCTAATTCTAAATTAAAGTATACTTTTCTCAAGAAAAAATGTCAAATTATTCAATTCCTCCTGGTTCAGTTTCGGCTTCATATTCTGTAAATTGTTCACAAAAATTACTCTCTAAATTTAAATTTTTATTACCAATTATAATATTATTAGAATTTTTACATTTTATTAAATTAAATTCATCAAACTGATATAATTCAAGATTATTATTTTCTTCTTTAGTAGTATCTCTAATTAATAAATCAAAAGTCATTCTTTTATCAGTTAAGACATAACCTAGATCATATATATTTTCGTTATCATATTTTACATATATAGAGTCTAAACAATTGTTATAATAAGTATAATCTTCCGTTTTACTTAATAATTTTAAATCAGTTTCACAACTTTTATTATTTATAATACTAATATCATAATTTTGATAATTATTTCGGTTTATAATTCGAGCATCTTTCATAATTATTTCTTTATTTTGCCCTTTATTTTTAATCTTAGCAATTCTGCCAATTATATTTATGGAATCATATATTTTTAAATCTTCGGTATTTTTTAATTGACCATTATTTATAATTGTTAAAGTTATATTTTCACTAAATTTAACTTGACCATTAATACTATTTTCAGCTATTTCAAAAATTTGCATGCCAATAGAAGAAGAACCTGAGATATTACTTATTTTGCCATTCACATTTATAAATTTATTTTTATAATCCCGAAAATTATTAACAATATGTGATAATAAAGAATTTACATTTTCCTCAGGTAAAATTATATCACAGGCATATTTTTTCTGATAAAAAGGATCATAAATTAAACTTCCATTACAATCATATACGCGATAAAAAAAGCTATTATAAGTAGCAACTTTATTAGAAGATTTAATTTTACTACTTAATATGGGGATGCGATTAAAATAGCGAACTAAACAGGTATCTAGTCCAAAAATTATTATAAATATAAAAATTATTAAGATTGAGAATTTTAAAGGTTTATTTTTTTTCTGATAAGTAAAACCTAAACTTAGGAAAATTATTCCTATTAAAAGACTTATTAAACGAAAAATAGTGTATACATTATAAATAAAGGGGCATATGGTAAATATTAAGCCACAAATTATTAATAAAATTGCTTTTTTATTCATCTAATCATCCTATCTATATATAGTATACCATAAGAGATATTTTTAACACAAAAAAAGTTAACATTTAAAGTGTTAACTTAATATACTTTTTAATTAACAGCATCTTTTAATTTGCTTCCAGCTTTAAATGATACTACAACTTTAGCCGGAATTTTAAGCGGTTCTTTTGTTAATGGATTAATTCCTTCACGAGCTGCTCTTTCTTTAGCATTAAAAGTTCCAAATCCAACAAAAGCCACTTTTCCTTCTTTTTTTAGCCCTTCGGTAATTGCTTCAAATGCAGCATCTAATGCACGACCAGCAGCAGCTTTTGAAATATCAGCTTGTTCAGCCATTCTTTCTATAACGTCATTTTTATTCATTTTTTACCTCCCAATATATTTCTATTTTATAAGGGGCTTAGCCTTACATACTAAAAATATCAGAAAATAAAGGTAAAAGCAAGAAAAATAGCACTATTTGATAATTATATGACAATCGTAATTAGGTTGTTTGACCCTTTATTGACAATTTTAGTGACTGTTTGGCTTAACTTATAACGCATATTCTCAGGCATAACTGATAATTTAGCTTGAATTCCTTCTTTAACAATGGCATCAATAGAACGGCCAAAGATCTCACTTTGCCATATACTATTGGGATCAGTTTCATAATCTTTCATGATATAATTTATTAATTCTTTACTTTGCAATTCACTACCAATAATTGGTTCAAAAGTTGATTCAACATTAACTTTCATTAAATGAATACTTGAAGCTGTAGCTTTTAATTTGACACCGTAACGAGAACCTTGTTTGATAATTTCAGGTGTTGATAATGTCATATCTTTAAGGGTTGGATAAACAATTCCATATCCTGTACTTTTAGCCATTTTTAAGGCTTCTTTCATATTATCTAATTCTTCTTTTCCATCTTTATAATCAGCAAATATTTTAAGAAGACCCGCTTTAGTAGTTACCATATCCCCCATTAAATCTTTTAAAACTTGATTATATAAATTTTCACTACTTTCTAAGGTTATAGTTACATTACCAGTTGAAGTATCTACTTCACTAATATAACTTTTAGAAATAATTTCATTATCGGCAAAAGAATTTAATATACTGTCAACATCTCTTATTTTATTAACCGAAATAATACTTTCTTTTATTTTTTCGAGATATTCTTTTTTTATATAATGTTTATTATCTAAAACATGAACCCATTTAGGAATATTAATTTTAATGTCTAATACGGGAAATTCATATAGTGCTTCTTTTAAAATATTTAAAATTTCTCTTTCGCTCATCTCAGCTACATTAATAGGTAAAACAGGAACATTATAATTATTTACTAATTCTTCTTGAATATTTCTTACACTTTCTAATTCGGGATTTTTAGTGTTTAATATCATAATAAAGGGTTTATTTAATTCTTTTAATTCAGTAATAATTTTTTCTTCGGCTTCAATATAATTTTCTCTTGGAATACTTCCAAAAGATCCATCAGTAGTCATTACAATGCCAATAGTAGCATGATCCCTTATTACTTTTTCGGTTCCTATTTCAGCCGCTTCTGTAAAGGGAACAGATTCTTCAAACCAAGGAGTCTTGACCATTCTTGGATTACCATCTTCATCAACATGACCATTTGCTCCTTTAATAATATATCCCACGCAATCAACTAATTTGATATTAGTGCTAAATTCATCTACTTTTATAGTAGCACCACTAGATGGAACAAATTTCGGCTCCGTTGTCATAATAGTTTTACCCTCAGCACTTTGAGGAATTTCATCTAAACATTTTCTTTTTTCATATTCATCACTAATATTTGGAACTACTAAGTTTTCAATAAAACGTTTAATAAAGGTACTTTTCCCACACCTAACCGCTCCAACTATTCCTAAATATATTTCTCCATTTCCACGAGCAGAAATAGACTTAATAATTTCACTTTTTTCCATTTATACTAATCCTTTCTTAGCTTTCTATTTAAAAATATGAAAAAAGAAAGTTATTTAGAACTTTCTAATGGTTATCTTTTCTTTTATCATAAATATGATATAAATATTGAACTTTGTTTTCTAAAAAGAAATAATGAATAATGTAAAATATTAAAAAAATTATTAATATAAAAAAGGGAATTAAAAAAAGATAACTAATCATTCCTAAGATCAAAAAAATAATAGTAAAAATAGCAAAGGAAATAGTTACTAATAAATGGATTAAACGTTCATATTGAAAATAAGAAATTTTTAGATTTAATTCAAAAAGATCACTATCATTTAATTCTTTTTTTTCTAATTCATCAATATATTCTAATATATATTTTTTCATATATTTTCACCTTATTAATATTTTACCACAAATTAATAAAATAAATCATCTGGTTTTAAATCAAATAACTTGGCGATTTTAACTGCCATATTATAATAAAGGCGTCTTTTTTTATGTTCAATTTGCCAGTAAAAACTTTTACTTATACCTAATTGTCTAGCTATTTCTTCATAACTAAGACCCGCTTTTTTTCTTATTTTTTGTAATTTTTTATAAGTTTTTAACATTTTATTTTCTCCATTTCCTAGTCATTTAAAATTATATCACATTTTATTACTATAACCCACACATTTTCGTATTTTTATTTATTTTAAGAGAAAATTATTACTAGGTGATAGTATGTTTGAAAAATTAAAAGAAATCCGAGAATATGAAGGTTTAACGCAAAAAGAAGTAGCTAAAAAGCTTAATGTTAGTCGTGCTACTTATGCTGGTTGGGAATGTGGAAAAGATATTATTCCTTTACGTAAATTAAATGATTTTGCTAATTCTTTTAATGTTTCATTAGACTATTTAGTCGGCAATACACCTGATAGTGAACTTTTACCTCATCTAAAAAATATAGATGAACAAATCGTTGCAAATAACTTAAGAAAATTTAGAAATGATAACAATATTTCTCAGAAGAAATTAGCGGAAACAATTAATACTAGTCAAGCTAATATTCATAAATATGAAACAGGAAAAAGTTTAATTACAACTGCATATGCTTTAGAATTTTCTAAACATTATAAATATTCTTTGGATAAATTAATAGGTAAAAAATAAACAACTAAGTAATAATAAATTAATTTTCATTATTACTTAGTTGTTTTTTAAAACATTTTATCTACATTTTTGGGAACTTTATCATTAATAATTGTTTTAATTATTTTATCTTCTTTTTCTTTAGAAACCGTTTTTCCTGTCATGGTACTTAATGTAGTTATTACTTCTCTTAAAGTTTTTTCATCTTTCATATTACCCATTTGTAATTTTTTCGCTAAATTTATAATAGTATCTTTGTCAACTTTAGTTTTTTTCTCTACTTTTTTAAAAAAATCATCTTTAAATTCCATATACTCACCTAATTTAATATATGTTTAAAAAGAAATTAGTTGTCTTCTAAAAAAATATCATCTGGTTTTAAATTAAATATTTTGGCGATTTTTTTGGCCATATCATAACTAAGACGACGATTTTTATGCTCAATTTGCCAATAGTATGACTTGCTAATACCAAGTTTATTGGCCATATCATTATAACTTAAACTATACTTTTCTCTTAATTCTTTTAATTTTTCTGTACTATTCTTTACCATATACCCTCCAAGGTATTTTATAATAGCTTAATTTTAATTGAAAGTCAATTTTGTGTAGTTATAGTATGGTAGACTTATATTTCTTTAATCCATATATTTGTAGTAAAGGATGTGCAGTATGGAAAACATACAGAAAGTTGTAGGGATGAACTTGAAATATTTGCGATATAAATCGGGCCTTTCACAAGAAAAATTTTATGGCCAACTAAACTTAAACACAAAATATCTAGCTAGTATTGAAAGAGGAGAAATAAATGTTTCTATTTTATTTTTAGCTAATCTAGCGCAGCTTCTTAATATAGATATTAGAGAATTTTTTAATCCAGATAAATCTAGATTAATAGAAATGAAAAGAATTGATAGTAAAGATCCAATAAGAAGTTAATCTTCTTTTTTATTTTTGAATTTCAATATAATTGGCGTTCCAGTAAAATCAAAAGCTTCTCTTATTTTATTTTCTAAATAACGCTCATAACTAAAATGAATTAAATTTTTATTATTTACTTGTAATGTAAATTTTGGCGGTTTATTAGATGTTTGACTAGCAAAGTAAATTTTTAATCTTTTTCCTTTATATGAGGGAGGAAGGTGCATGGTTGTGGCATCTACTAGAACATTATTTAAATCACTAGTTTTTATTTCTTTTTGATTATTTTTAAAAGCTTCAATAATAGCCGGCATTAATGTAGAAACTCTTTTTTTAGTTTTGGCACTTAAAAAAACTTTTTTGGCATAAGGGGCAAACATGAAATGGGATTCTAAATTTTTTTGCCATAATTTTAGAGCGTTATTAGGATCATTAATCATATCCCATTTGTTTACAGCGATAACGATTCCTTTTCCACTATCAATAGCATACGATAAAATATGTTTATCATGTTCAACTATTCCTTCGGAAGCATCAATCACTAAGACACAAACATCACTGCGATCTATCGCTTTTAAACTTCGAAGTAAACTATATTTTTCAATATTTTCATATATTCGCCCTTTTTTACGAATTCCGGCTGTATCAATAGCAATATACTTTTCATTATGATAAGTAAAAATTGTATCGGTTGCATCTCTAGTTGTTCCAGCAATATCACTAACAATTACGCGACTTTCATTTAATAAGGCATTTATTAAACTACTTTTTCCGACATTAGGTCTACCAATTAAACAAAATTTTAAATAATCATTCTCTTCTTTCGTATTTTCAAGAAAATCTTTCGTGATTTCGTTAAGTAATTCTTTAAAACCCAAGTTATGCTCAGCACTTATTGGTAAGACACAAGAAAAGCCCAATTCATAAAAATTATAGATTAGATTTTTTCTTTTTTCATTATCTATTTTATTAACAGCAACAATAACTTTTTTATCAGTTTTAATCAACATATCCCTAATTTTTAAATCATTGGCGCTTATTTCTTCTTTTCCATCGACAACAAAAATAATAACATCTGCTTCATCAATAGCAAGGGTTGCTTGCATGTAAATGTCTTTATTCCAATTCGATTCTCCCATATCAATACCACCAGTATCAATAAGTAAAAAGGTCTTATTTTCATAATTAACATTACCATAAATTCGGTCTCTAGTAACTCCAGGGGTATCTAAAACAATTGATTTATTTTCTTTTATTAACCGATTAAATATTGTTGATTTTCCAACATTTGGTTTACCAATTAAACAAACAGTTTGCAACATATCAATACCCCTTTCTTTTTAGTTTTTGTTATTTTAACACAGATAAAACTTTTTTTCAAAAATTTTTACCAACGAATATTTAAAGATATCTCATCTAATCTTTCACCTCTATAATATATAACTAATTTATCTCCAGAGTTGAAAGTTCCTGTAGTTAAACGTTTTTCAATGCCGCCTTCATGACGTATAATGTAAAGATCAGTACCTGTAGCACTATTTATACTGGTTAAAAAATCAGCAATAGATGATCCTCCCATTATTGGATGTTCAAAATTAGTAATTACTGAAGAACTAATATTAACTAAATCATAAGATTTAATTACTTCGCCAAGAATATTTTCAACTATTAATTTTCTCTCTTTTATATAAGCATTACCATTAGTAATATTTAATTTAGATAAAATGTCAGCTGAATTAGTATCTGTTTTAGTATAAATATAACTTCCTGTAATTGAATATACATTACTAGTAATTTTTACTTCTAAATTAGTATTATCACTAGCTATTTCATGACTATTCTTTTGACAACTATCACTAATTGTTTTATCAATATTATTAAAGCTTACATTAACTGTATTATTTTTTATATAAATCATTAATAATAAATCATCTAAACTTTTTTTGTTACGAGGATCTTCAATATAAGGAGATGTTTTATTGTCCTTTTTTAAATAATTATTATTAATTAAATCAGATACTCTTATTACTTTACTATTATAACCTTGAAATTTAGCGGTAAACCCCTCTTTACGATCTTCACCATATAATTTAGCAGCATTTTCAATATAATCCATTTTAGAACAAAACATTTTAGTCTTTAAGCGATTGGAAATATTCATGGCACTAGGAACTGCTATTGTAACTAAAATAGCTAAAATAACAATCACTGCCAGTAATTCAATTAAAGTAAATCCTTTTTTATTTTTCATTCTATCACCTTTTAAAAAATATTTATATGTTTTTCTGTTACCAGTGTTCTATTAGCATCATTAGTATATATTAGAACATCATAATAGTAATAACGTGATTCAAAGACACCACTAGTTTTTATGGTATTTGATACTCTTTCATTTATTTCAATTTGACAATTAACACATTTAATAGAAGATACAAAATTTTCAATATTTGTTCCAGCTTTAACAGAAATATCATTTGGACCGATAAAGAAATCGTTAGATGAACCAGACAATGATATTATTTGAATGGCTTTAACATCTCCGGTACTACTTTTGATATGTAACCTATTATTTTCAATACTTAAATCTCCGTCAGGATAATTCAAACGGCCTAAAATCGTTCCTGGATCACTAAGAGTATTTGTATAAAGATAATTATCTGTTATTTTAAATCCTGTACTAGAATCAAAAGTCACCCGATTTATTATAACTGGAATATTTTCTATCCCTGGTTTTTCTTCTTGATCAGGATTATATTTTTGCCGATTACAAGTATTGTTAACAATATCACTAAAACCGATATAAATTCGTTTATTTTTTTTATAAATAGTTAAAGACATTTCATCTAAACTACTTTTATCACGTGGGTCTTCAACATAAGGAGTCGTATTATGATCTTTTTTTAAATAACTATCATTAACTAAATCTATAACCTTGATAGTTTTTTCATTTGTAAAATCATTTCGATTATCTTCACCATATAATTTAGCGGCATTTTCAATAAAGTCAATTTTGGAACAAAACATATTCTTTTTTAATCTTTTAGTAATACCTATTGTACTTGGGACAGCAATGGTTATGACAAGAGCTAAAATAACTATTACCGCAAGAAGTTCTACTAAGGTAAAACCTTTTTTGTTTTTCATTCTATCACCTATTCTTAATTTAGTATAACATTTCTTTTATAGCTTAGCTATTCTTTTTTTGAACTTCTTTAACATAAAAAAAATGGTTTTAACCATCTTATTTACAAGTTCCTGTTGTATTAGTTTCAAACCAAAGTTTAAAAGCTTCAATATAAGCATCTGTTCCAATTTGATTAGCGTATTCTTTTTGCCCCTCAAAATCATAAGTTAAGCCTTTAGTAGTATATCCTTTAAGTTTTTTTTCATCATACATAATAGTAATATTGCCTTCTTTAGATTTGCAAACTAATTTTTTACTTGTCATGGAAACAAAAGTAAATATTAGAATGAATAAAACTATTATACCTATTATAACCCCACCAATAATCATTAATATTTTTTTCACTTCTCACACCTCTTTTTTATAGTATAACATAATAATTATATTATTAATTATTTATTTGTTTAACAAATGTATATCAGATGTAAATTGGAAATTAAAAAAGAATCTTTAAAAAGATTCAATATTAATAATAACTTTTTTCTTATCATGTAAATAAGAATAGGCTTGAACTAAAGTACGAATAGATTTAGCGTTTAGACCAGATTTACCAATAACACTTCCCATATCTTCTTCTTTAACTAAAACTTCTAAATTAATTGTATCAGTAGTGCTTCCTATTTCTTTTACACTTACAAGTTCACTATTTTTAGCAATACTCTTGACTAAAAAAAGAGTGTATTCGGTGATATCCATAAATTATTTACCAGCTTTTTTATTTTCCGCAAATTTTTTCATAATTCCTTCTTTAGAAAGAATATTTCTTACAGTTTCAGTAGGAATAGCTCCGTTATTTAACCAGTAAAGAGCTTTTTCTTCATCTATTTTAGTTTCAGCTGGGTTAGTAATAGGATTATAAGTTCCTACAGTTTCTAAAAATCTACCATCTCTTGGACTTCTGGCATCAGCAGCAACAATACGATAAAAAGGTCTTTTTTTAGCCCCCATTCTTTTTAGTCTTAATTTTACAGCCATAATTTTTTCCTCCTTAATTTCGTTAGTAGTATAACATGACAAAAAAGAGGTGTCAACAATATTTGGTTGACACTACTTAATATATTCTTCATCAATTTGATCGATTGCTTCTTCTTCTTTCTCATTTAAAACTTCTTCGTCAGTAATGATTTCATATTCATCTTCATCTTCTTCAATGCTAACTTTTATTTTAGTATCACCTACTACTTCGACACCCAATTCCTTTTCCACATTTAATCTAACTATTCCATCATTAGCGGAAACATTAGTAACTGTTGGTTGTTTTAAGCTGCGTACAATTATTTCTTGTTCATTAGTTAATCTCGTATTATCTTTTAAATGAACTGGCATTTTATCTGTATAATTAAAAGTTTTAGTACTAACTGCTGTTTTAGTATCATTATCATATGAATACCAAACATTAATATCAAAAGTACCATTTAAATTTACGAGTCCACCATTATTTTCTCCATTAAATTGATGGTTTATAACCCAACATCCTAATATTGTATCAGGCTTTTGTTCGGGAGTAAGTAAGTATTCATTAGTACTTGTTTTTTTAGCTTTACCAACGACAGCTTTGGTAACAATTTCTTTATAACTTGCCATTTATAAATCCTCCTCTAGTTTAATGTATGCTTTTTCTAGATAATTTGTTCACTAAAATATTCTTTTTTATTTATCTTATTAAATTATGATATTATAATTTTAGGAGATGATTAAATTGGATTGTTTATTTTGTAAAATTATTAAAAAGGAAATTCCCTCATATAAAATATATGAAGATGATGTAGTTATAGCTTTTTTAGATATACACCCAAGAAGTAATGGCCATACCTTAATTATACCTAAAAAACATTTTGATGATTTTACCAAACTTGATAGTGAAGTTTTATTACATATTAATATGGTAGCTAAAAATATTGTAACTCTTTTAGAAGAAAGACTACATGCCACGGGTTTTTGTATTAACACTAATTATTTAGATACCCAAGAAATTAAACATTATCATTTGCATATTGTGCCCAGTAGTAAAGATAAATTAAAAGATGTAGAAGAAATTTATAATATATTAAAATGAATTTTTATAATGAAAAAAGAAGGTTATTTTCCTCCTTTAATAGATACTGTAGCTACTAAAACCAGCAAAGATTATTGCTAATAAAATGAATAATACAATTATAATAAATGCACTATTTACACATTGATTGTTATTATTATTACAGCAATTTTCTGGTTTTTTTTTGCAATTATTCATAAATAGACTCCCTTCTTAACAAAGACTAAATGAAAGCCCCTACGATAATTATAAGTAAGATAAATAATACAAGTATAATAGCGGGACCAAGTCCGTTATTACAACCACATTGATTCATAATTCATTCCTCCTTTATTTGTCTTTTCATTAATATTGTATGGTTAAATATTTTGTTGGTGAGTGTTCTTCTTGTATTTTTTTATTTAATTCGTTATAATAAATAATGTTTAAGGAGGATATTATGAAGAAAAAGGTTTTGGTAATTGGATTATGTACTTTATTAGTATGTGGTTGTGGAAAATCAGTTCCTAAATTAAGTAATGGAGATGATGCTGTTGTTACTCTTTCAAATGGCGAAAAAATTAGTGTCAATGATTTATATAATGATTTAAAAGCTAATTATGCTCTTGATTCATTAATTAATTTAGTAGATAAAAAAATATTAGAAGATAAGTATAAAGATAAATTAGAAAGTGCTAAAGAGTATGCTGATTCAACAATGAAGTCTTTAAAAGAGAATTATGGAGATGATTTATTATCAGCAATTCAAAGTTATACTTCATATTCAACAGTAGAAGCTTATGAAAGTTATGTTTATTTAAGTTATTTACAAAATTTAGCTGTAGAAGATTATGCAAAAGCCCAAATTTCTGATAAAGAAAGGAAGGAATATTATGAAAAAAATATTTATGGAGATGTTTTAGTTGATCATATTTTAGTAACACCAAATGTTAAAGATGATGCTACTGATGAAGAAAAGAAAAAAGCAGAAGATGAAGCAAAGGAAAAAATAAATACCATTATTGCTAAATTAAAAGAAAGTAAAAATGTAAAAGAAACTTTTACAGAACTAGCCAAAGAATATTCGGAAGATGAATCAACAAAAAATGAAGGTGGATCATTAGGCTATATAAATGATGGAACATTATCAAATAGTTATGATGAAATTATTAAAGCGGCTTTTAATTTAAAAAATGGAGAATTTTCAAACGAAGTAATTACAACAGAATTAGGATATCATGTAATTTTAAGAGAAGAACAAAAAGAAAAAGCTAGTTTTGATGATGTAAAAGATACTATTACAGAAAAATTAGCTAATAATTTAATGACAACTGATGCGACAGTAAGTATTAAAGCTTTACAAAATTTAAGAAAAGAATATAATCTAGATATTATTGATAGTGATATTAAAGATCAATATGCTAAATATATCCAAAATGCTTTAACGGCGGCTCAAAAAAATAATACTCAAAATACAAAATAAAAAAAGTTTCAAATTATGAAGCTTTTTTTATTTTGTCTATTATATTATCAATATCTAAAGCATTAAATCCTTTTCTTAATAATCTTATTTTTAATTGGTAAAATAATTCTTTATCTTGATATTTACGAGCTAATTTTATAGATAATTTATGGGCTTCTTTTTCTAAAAAGACGATATTATCTGACATTTCATATTGAGATAAGATTTCTAATATTTCTTCTTTTTTAAAACCCTCATTTAAGCAATGATATAATATTTTTTCTTGAAGTTTTTTAATACTATCACGACTATTACTCTTAATCTTTTTGGTAATTATTTTGGTTAATTTTTCATACCAAACTTTTTCGGGAACTTCTTTTATTGCTTGATTAATTAACTCTTCTTTTAACCCTAAATCTATTAATTTTGTTTTGATTTTTTTTGGACCATTATAAGTTAGATTTATTTGATCATTAATATATGATTTTAAATAAGTATTTTCATTTAAATAATTACCTTCTTCTAATTTTTTTAGAGCTTCATTAATATCTTCTTCGCTATATAAATTTTTTTTTAAGTAATTTATTAATTCTTTTTTACTCCGATTTTTATAAGAGAGATATTTTAGCGCTTTATAATAACATTCTAATTTATTATTCTCCGCCATTATTTTTTTTAATTCAATTTGAGATGTTTTCTTAGTTATTAATAGATTATATTTCAAAATAATATCATCATAAAGAATAATACTATTTTTATCATCAAAATTAATTTTATAACGATTATCTTTTAATTTAATAAAGTTTTTTATATTCATTTTCATCACTAATCAAAGTATAGCACTATTTTATTGAAAAAAAAATAATCTTAGTCAACTTGCACTAAGATATTTTCTTTATAAATTTTACAGGCTTCATCTAAATCTTTAATTAAGTTTGGAATATCAGTTTCTTTAGGTGTTCTAGCACCACTGGCAAATTTATGCCCTCCTCCATTATATTTCATGGCAATTTCATTGATAATGGGACCTCGACTGCGAATATTTATTTTAAATATTTCATTTTTTTCATCAAAAGTAATAAAGGTCCAAACTAATACATCTTTTATATAATTAAAATCATTAATCATATTAGAAGGTGTAGCTGTATCTACACCATAATTTTTTAATATTTCAGGTGTTATTTTTATATAGGCAAGGCCATTATCCGTAAATTCTAAATTTTCAGAAATATAGCCATGAAACTTTATTTCATTTATAGGGCGCTCATATAATTTATCATATAAACTAACAAAGTCGATTTGACTTTCTTCAATTAATCTAGTTATAATTTTAAAAGTTTTAACAGTAGTATAAGCAATTAAAAAACGATCACTATCTGAGACAATTCCCAAAAACAAATTACTAGCAATGTTTTGATCTAATTTTAAATTAGTATTAAGAATTAATTCGGCTATTAATTGACAAGCACTGGATGCTGTATCATCCACCCATTCTAAATCAGCAACTTTTTTTTCACAAGGGTGATGATCAATTTTTATGATTTCAGAATATTTTAATTCTTCAATTCCATCAACACGTTCTTTTGTAGGTACATCTGTAATTATTAGTAAGGTATCAGAAAGGTTTGTAAATTCTGATTTATCTAATAAGCCAAATTTTTTAAATTTAGAAACTCCTGCTCCGACAGCAATTACTTTTTTTTCCGGAAAAGTAAGTTTAATGGAATCTCTTAAGGCTATTTGACTTGCAATGGCATCAGGATCTGGTCCAGTATGTCGTGCAATTACTATATATTTATACTTTTTAATTTTTTTATAAATTTTTTTTTGTATATCCCAAGCCATTTTTTTCTCCTTTTAATTTATTATATCGTATGTATCAAGGGCAATCATTAATTCTTCATTAGTCGGAATGACATATATAGGTACATTGGAATGATTACTTGATATTAAAGCTTCTACTTCACCATTTTTTAGAAAACCAGCAGTGTTCATATTTGCTTTTTCATCTAAATAAATTTCTAACGAATGAAGCTTTTCAACAATCAAACTTCTAAATTCACGAGCATTTTCACCAAGACCAGCAGTAAATACTAAAGCATCTACATTACCATTTAATTTAACATAATATTCTGCAATGTATTTTACAATAGCATTAATATACATTTTATCAGCTAATATACATTGTTCATTTCCAATTTTTATTTCTTCCTCAATATCTCGATGATCTGCTGCTAATTTACTAATACCAAGTAATCCACTTTGCTTGTTTAAAATGGTATCAACTTCTTTTAAATCTTTACCTGTTTTTTCCATATAATAAGGAATAATTGAATAATCAATATCACCACAACGGGTTCCCATCATTATACCAGAATTAGGAGAAAAGCCCATTGTTGTTGCAATACTTTTACCATTTTTAATACAACAAATACTTCCCCCACTTCCAATATGGCAATTAATTATATTTACATTTTCTTTTTGAAGTTTTTCTTGGACTTTTTTAGTTATATATTTATGACTAGTTCCATGAAATCCATATTTTCTAATGCCATATTTTTCATACCACTCATAAGGAACAGGATATAAAAATTCGGATTCTTCTAAAGTCTGATGAAAAGAAGTATCAAAAACTCCTACCATTGGTGTATTAGGTAAAGCTTTTTTAAAAGCTTCTACACCCATAATATTGGCGGGATTATGTAAAGGAGCAAGAGAAGATAATTCTTTTACAGTCTCTATAACTTCATCTGTTATAAGAACAGATTCTTTATATTTATCTCCCCCATGTACTAAACGATGTCCTACCCCATCTATTTCATCTAATGATTTAATAATATTATTAGAAAGTAACTCTTCAATTAAGTATTTTATTGCGATAGTATGATCTTTTAAATCAACTTCTCTTTTCGTTTTCGAACCATTAATCTTTATATTATAAAAACTACCATTCATGCCAATTTTTTCAAAGTAACCACTAATTAATTCCTTTTGTTCTGGAAGTTCAATACAATTAAATTTCAAAGAAGAACTACCAGCATTAACTGTTAATATTTTCAATATATTCACCTCTATAATTATTATACAAAAAAAAGATAGATTTTACTATCTTATTATTGAACTTTTAAAACAAATGGTGAAGATGAAGAACCATTATTACCTTCTTCTATTATTGTTTTTGATTTTAAATATACAACAGGTATAATTTCAGAACTATCAGTCACTATATGCTGAGATATCCTACCCCCACTATAATTAAAAGCAAACACCTGAGTCTGAACACTTGGATATTGATTTATTGTTACAAAAGCTTTATTTAATTTATCCTTAAAAAACAACCAATCATTATTTACACAATCATCTGATGACCAACTATATAGTCTTGTATTTAAACATGTTGCTCTATTTTTTGTATTTCCTCCTGCAGTTGCATATCCATAATCTGAAGGATACATTAACCCTACT
>CAOLUI010000007.1:0-9888 GCA_948479395.1 uncultured Bacilli bacterium
CAAATCTTTCTCTACCGATAATGGATCTGAGTTTGCTGATTTCCTTAGTATTATTTCTAATTCCAAAACTAACATTTATTTTTGTCATCCTTATTGTTCTGGTGAAAAAGATTCTAATGAAAAACATAACAGCATTATCCGCTATTTTATTCCTAAAGGGACATTAATAGAAAATATTTCTGACAATCAATTAAATAAAATTGCTTCTTGGATGAACAACTATCCTAGAAAGATTTTAAATTATAAAACCCCTCTAGAAGCTTTACTAGAAGAGTTCGGTGATAAATCCATCATTAACAAATTCTATAAACTACAAGACAATGTGAATTGTATTTAAATTACTCTATTTGTTGCACTTGATTTTTTAATTAATAAATCATACAAAAAGAAGGGCTAATTATCCTTCTTTAAAATATTCTCACAATTATTCTCTAACTTTTTCTTAGTTTGTTTTATTTTACTGTCATCTATATTAGAAACTGAGTAAATTTCTGCTTCTTTCATGGCTAAAAAAAGTTCATTATGCATTTTTAATGCTTCACTTAAAGATTTGTTAAAAACATCCATAATTTTTTCATTCGCCGACTCTATTACACCATGCATATATAAATCATTTATTACTTTACTAGCATAAAGAACATTTTCCATTAAGTATTTATCTTCCATAAAATTTCCTCCTTACAAGACTTCCATCAACATTTGTAAAATATTTTTATGTTTTTTAATAAATTTATCAACCAATTTAGCTAAGGTCTTGTCCTCTAAACAATCACTTACTTCCATACAAGTTTTAATCATATATATTTCATGATTAATTGCATCTTCAATATATAATAATTCTTTTTCAGTCATTAAAACACCTCCACATTACTTATACTTTCCTCTAAAAAATATTATATTATAACAATAATTGGCAAAAAAAAAATTAGAATAAACTAATTTGTTCTCTTGTTGGTATCTCTCTTTTATAATCAGCAATAATTTCACTCATATCACATAAAATATGATTATTATTACACTCGTTAATAAATACTTCCAATAAATCACGATATTTTAGTGGATTACAAACCAAATTTTTTTCATAAACACTTTGATAATCATTAGATAACCCTGGATATATTTCATCAAGATGCTCATAATAGTATTCTCTTACCTTTTTACGTAAAGTCATGCCCATTTTAGTGTAAATAAATTTAGCTTCATTTTCTTTTGCTCTTTTCACACAATTTTTAATATTCTCTTCTGTATCAGTAACAAAAGGCAATACTGGCATCATTAACACTCCTGCATATATTCCATTTTCATTTAACTTCTTTACAATTTCAAATCTTTTAGAAGAAGAAATAACCTTTGGTTCCAAAACTTTCCCTAATTTATCATCATAAGTTGTAATACTTACCTTTATAATTACATTATTATTTATTTGAATATCCTTTAATAAATCTATATCTCGCAAAATTAAATCACTTTTCGTATCAATGGATACCCCAAATCCATACTTTTTTATTAATTCTAAAGCTCCTCTCGTAATTTTATACTTTTCTTCCTTTTCGTTATACGGATCAGATAAAGTTCCAAAACTTACGACTCCTTTATATTGCTTTTTAGCCAACTCTTCTTCTAATATTTCTAAAGCATTGACTTTAGAAACAATCTTCTCAAAATTATCTATATGATAAGCATCACTTCTACTATCGCAATAAATACATCCATAAGAACAACCTTTATATAAATTCATATGATAATCAATACCAAACCAACGTTTTCCTTGATCACTTTTTGTCATTATTGTCCTGGTTTTAACATAATCCATTGAAACCACCCTTTACTAAAAGATATTATATCATAATTTTATTTTTAATTTTTAGTATTTTTAACACTTTAGGGATAAACGAATATAATACTTGTAGAAAAAGGAGGAATTTATTTGAAAGGAAAAATTTTCAAAATTTTAATTGGTATTATTATTATTTTAATTATTTTTATAACTATAACCAAGTTTAATAAAAATAATAAAGAGCAACAACCAAATATTGATCATTTAAAATTGGCTGAAGTAACTCACAGTGCTTTTTATGCCCCACTATATATTGCACTAGAAAATGGTTATTTTAAAAATAATAATATAGAATTAGAATTAATCTTAACAAGTGGAGCTGATAAAGTTGCATCTGCAGTTTTATCAAATGATGTAGAAATTGGATTTGCAGGTCCTGAAAGTGCAATTTACGTTTATAATGGTAAAGAAGAAGATTATCTCGTAACTTTTAGTGGTCTTACAAAAAGAGATGGGCAATTTATTGTATCTCGTAAGGAAATTAAAGATTTTAACTTAAATGATTTAAAAGGAAAAGAAGTATTAGCCGGAAGAGCTGGAGGAATGCCAGTCCTTAATTTTCAAAATGCTTTAAAAAATGAAAATATTAGCGAAAATAGCTTAGATATAAATACCAGTGTGGAATTTTCAGCATTATCTGGATCATTCATATCTGGTGAAGGAGATTTTGTAAACTTATTTGAACCTAACGCCACTAACTTAGTAAAAGAGGGGTACGGTTATATCGTAGGAAATATAGGAGCTTTCTCAGGAGAAGTACCATACACCGCTTTTTATGCGAGAAAAAGTTTCATTAAAAATCATAATGAAACAATCAAAAACTTCACCAATGCAATTAATCAAGGATTAAATTATGTGCATAACCATTCATCAGAAGAAATTGCCAAAATAATCTTACCACAATTCCCAGATATTTCATTAACAGATTTAACAAAAATTGTCGATAATTATAAAAAATATGATTCATGGCTAGAAAATCCATTTATCACTGAAGATAGTTTTAAAAATCTTCAAAATATAATGAAAGATGCTAAATTAATTGATAATTATGTTCCATATGATGACTTAATAAATAATTTTTATCATGAATAATATTTTGAAAATTAATAATTTATCTAAAAAATATCATACTCAAGACGGTGAAATTACAGCCATTAAAGACATCAATATTAATATTAATAAAGGAGACTTCATTTCCTTAGTTGGCTCTTCAGGATGTGGGAAATCTACTCTATTAAACATAATAGCTGGTTTAGAAAAACCTAGTACTGGACAAATATCATTTTCTAATAATATGAAAATTGGATATATGTTTCAAAGTGATTGCCTTTTTCCTTGGCTAACAATTTATGAAAACTGTCTTGTAGGTCTAAAAATTCAAAAAATAAACACAAAAGAAAATCAAGAATACGTTTTGTCTTTATTAAAAAAATACTATTTATTTGATTTTAAAGACAAATATCCTAATTGTTTATCTGGTGGAATGAAACAACGTGTAGCCTTAATCAGAACTCTTGCTGTAAAGCCCGATATCATACTTCTAGACGAACCATTTAGTGCTTTAGATTATCAAAGCCGTCTTGCTATTAGTAACGATGTTTATGAAATCCTAAAAAAAGAAAAACAAACAGCAATTATGGTAACTCATGATTTAGCTGAATGTGTTAGTATGTCTGATAAAGTATATGTTCTATCTAAAAGACCTTGTACAATTAAAAACATATACACTATTATTCTTAATAATCCTTCTAATCCAATTAATAATCGCAAAGATAAAAAGTTTATGGAATATTATGATCAAATATGGAAGGACTTAGATATAAATGTCTAAAGAACAACAAAAATTCTTAAAAAAACGACAAAAAGAAAAAATATTTATTGTAACGACTCAACTCTTAATAACTTTTATATTTATTATAACATGGCAAATCCTTGCTGATAAAAAAATTATTAACCCTTTTATATTCTCTAGTCCTAAAAAAATAATAGAAACAATTATATCGCTATTTCAAAATTATAATCTTTATTCTCATATTTTAACAACACTCTATGAAACCATAATCACTTTTATTTTAGGAATATCTTTAGGCTTTATCATTGCTATATTACTATATGAATTTAAAACTCTAGCTAAAATAATTGATCCATTCTTAACCATGATCAATTCCTTACCTAAAGTAGCCTTAGGTCCAATTATTATTATTTGGGTTGGAGCCAATATAAATTCTATTATCGTTATGTCTTTATTAATTAATCTTATTATAAGTATCATGACAATTTATAATGGTTTTTTAAATACAGATCCTTATAAAATTAAACTTCTACAATCATTTAAAGCTACTAAACTTCAAATACTTACTAAACTTATTATTCCTGAATCTTATCACACCATAATATCATCTTTAAAAATAAATATCTCAATGAGTTTAATTGGCATAATCCTCATATAGAGAGAAATAACTAATTATTTATCCCAAATAAAAAGCCTAACAATTGTCAGACTTGATAATTTTATTTAATTTCAATTTTTTCCTCTAATTTTACATTTTTCTCATTCTTATCCGTTACATTTAACGTTAACTTATAAACACCTGTTGGTAAAGTATAATTTTGAATTTTAATTTTCACTTTTTTTGGATCATCATTATCTATTATATATAATAATTTACTTGGAAGTGACCCTGAACCAGCAACCGACAAGTCAATATCATCAGAAATAATATTATAATATAGCTCTTCGTTAAATTCGACCTCAATGGTATTATTAGTATAATTAAAATTAGTTATTTTTAATGTACTATCACTAACTGGGGGATTTGGCTCTACAAACTCTGGAATCTTATAATGATCTACAAAACCTACTCGATAATTTCCTACCTCATCAACAAATAAAGCCCAAACTCTTGTATATTTAGTGACGTTAACATTACTTAAATCTATATCAATTTTATTAGAACCAGCATTTAATTTTTGTTTATTACTCTTAATTTTACCAGTTATTACATCACTTGCAAATGGAGTTGTTGAATTATAATCATATATTCCTCCATTCCATTCATAAACACCATAATAAACTTCACCAGGCTCATCCGAATTAAAAGTAAATTGCACTGAATTCAATGAATCTCTTATTACTCCATCTACTGCTCCAGTGATTACTGGAGGATTCATATGAGTCACAAAATCTTTTTCAATTATCTCATTTTCTGCCACTTTAATTTTTACTGTATATTCATTATCCTTATGTCCATAATTACTTGGAATATCTATTATATAAGTTAATAAATCAGGACTAGCAAAAAATGTAGCATCCTTTATAGTTAAACTACTATCACTCGGACAATGAATTTCAAAATCATTTAAAGTCAATTCTTTCTCTGGAATTTTATTCAACTTAAAGACAAAATGATTACTAACTTCTTCTTTCGCATACTCAATAGTATATTTGCTTGGATTATCTTCTTTTACTTGATTTTCAATCACAAAAGGTCCCTTAACACTTGAAACATTTTCAAAATAGCCTTCAATAACATAATACAAATTATAAGTTTTACCAGGATCTAACTCCTTAATTCCAACACTATTAAATCCAACCTTTAATCTTTCTGATTTGCCTTTTTCTTTTATTAAAGAAGCCTCATAACTAATTCGTGAATCAACTTCTTCTAGTATATAATACAGATATCCACCCTCATCAACACCATATAATTTCAAAGTTGCTTCACTATCTGAATTTCTTTCTAAAACAACATCGCCTACTGTAGGATTAGCATAATCTGTTCCAAAACTTTTACTTATAATATTACCATTAGGTAAAGTAATATATAACTCATAAGCATCATTTTTAAAATAATTAGTTGTTAAAGTATAAGTCATATTATCATCTGTATATAAATTAAATAAATTAATACTTTTTCCAGCTTGACAAATTACTGAGATATCTTTTAAAGTTAAATTAACTACTTCACTTAAAGTAAAAGTAACACTTCCTTGAGCTTTCGAAACTACATTTAATATTTTTATATCATTCTCTTGACGAATTAAATAATCTATATTCTCACTTGCTTTAACATTATTTGTAACTGATGAATAAATACGAGTATTATTCGCCTCAATCTGAGCATTAATAATACTTCCATTTCCTGATACAGTTGTATTTTCTCCTATATTATAAAAATTATTAATAACATTACCTTCACTAATTCTAATTACACTACTACTTTCATTAGTAAAAGTATTAACAGATGCATTAAGATTTATTTTAGCTCCATCTTTTACATTTTCTAAAACATCAATTTCTTCATTTATAACAACAGTCCCTTTTGTATCTATAGACAACTTTTCACTAGGAATATTTAAAACTACCTCTGGAGCATTAAACACATCTATATTGGAAACTAAATTAGTACCATTAATCTCTATATTACTATTTATTACAATAGAATTCACAACACTATCATTTTGAAAATTAACTGTTGCTCCATCCAAAGCCCTATTAAATTTTTCTAAAACTCTAAAAGCCATGGAAAAAAATTGTACGGGTTTATTCATAACTATCATTGTATTCATTGAAGAATTATTTACATCTAATTGATATTTACTAGGATCTACCAAAATTAAATCTTCTTCTATTTCAACATTATTTAACACAATTTTGGTATTTTCATTTATTCCATCAGCAATAGTAATTGTCTTGAACTTTTTATCAGAAATTCTATATAAACCGTTTTTTATCATATCTTTAGTAATTATTAAATCATCAATAACCTCTTCGCCTGGAATACTTGGCTCAATTGGTTTAATAATTTCACTTGGTTCTTCTGGTTTTTCTCCATTTCCACTTAAACTAGGAACTTCAATTATAACTTCATTTTTTTTCTCATTACTATTTTTTAAAGAATTATCTTTTTTATAAAAAAGTGATCCTCCTGAAAGCTTTGTTTCAGATTGTCCATCTTCCTCTTTTGGTATTTGTATAGTATCATTTTTTAAAATATCTTCTTCTATTTTAGAACTATCTTCTTCACCATAATCATTTTCACTATCTATATCAATATCTTTCTTACTTTTAACAGATTCATCGTTTTTATTATCCAACTTAGGATGAACAAGCAATGCTGTTGATCCTCCTATAATCCCAATAACTATTAAAGTCCAAATCGCAATTTTTAATTTTTTCATACTACCCCACCTTTACATTATTTTGTCATACTTTTTAAAAAAAGTCAACCTAATAATTTTTAACCAGTATAAATTTTCCACATTATTTTTATACAATTGCCCTCAATAACTACTTTGTCAACTAAATGTTCAATAACATTTCTTTGTTCTTCAAAAATCATATATTCCCAAATCTCCCTCAAACTATTAATATCATCAAAAGATTGATTTAAATTTTGTTTCTCATTTAACTTTTTAATACTTTTTTTTAACTGATTTTTATCTTCAATTAAATACTTTATTTTTTCTTTAATTTCTTCAACTAAAATTCCATCTGCCATATATTTCACTAAATTATCTATTTGCTTATTAATTCTTTTAATTCTTAATTCTAATTCTTCCTTTTTATCTATTTTAGTTAAATTAAAAGTTTCTTTAAACCTAGCTTTATTAATTTTCATTGCAAACAAATTATTTAATAAACATTTTTCTATCACATAACTATCTAATCGATTATTAGAACAATTTAGTTTTTTTATCAACTTAGGTTTACTACGCTGCTGGGAATAACAATAGCAAATTACTCTTTTACCCCATTTCTGATAACGGTATTTTGCTCCACATTCTCCGCAATAAATCATTCCAGATAACAAATAATGCTTGGCACCTTTTCTGCGTTTTCGATTATTATCTACTTCTAATAATTGTTGATACTCCTCATCTGTAATTACCGCTTGATGTAAACCATTAAATATTTCTCCTTTATAAGGAATTAAGCCTAAATTAGTTTTATTTAACAATATTCCTTGAATCATACTCTCATCAATACCAGTTAATTCTTCTAATTGTGGATAACTAAACCCTTGAATTCGCAAAGTTTTTAATTTATCAAAAATCTTTTTTCGTTCGGGATTAACAATTAATTTTCCTTCATTTTTATCATAATCATAAGCAAAAGGTACTTTCCCTCCCCCACGCCATAACCCAGCCTGAGCTCTTTTTTTTAAACCTAAACGTGTTCTTTCTAAAATAGTTTCTCTTTCAAGCTGAGCAAATACCGAAAGTATTCCAATCATCGCTTTACCAAACGGCGTAGTTGTATCAAAATTCTCTCTAATTGAAATAAATCCACAATCATATTTATTAAAAACCTCTTCAATTAAATACAAAGTATCTTTTTGACTTCGTGATATTCGATCTAATTTAAATACTAAAACACAATCAATTATCCCCGATTTAATATCATTTATTAATTCTTGAATTTTAGGACGATTTAAATCCTTTCCACTAAAACCTGGATCAATGTATAATTTATAATCAAACCATTCCTTACTCTTTAAATAAGCCAAAACAAGATCCACTTGGGCACTTATTGAATATCCATCTACTTGAGCATCAGTTGAAACTCTTGCATAAATAGCTTTTTTTCTTTTTGCTTTCCCTTCTTTATTATTCTTAATAATCATTTTCACTCATATATTTTTTCAAAATTATATATACATATTTTAAATCAAGTATCTGTTTTTCCGGCTCAAACAAATTATTATTTATATCATAATTCTCTACTATCATAAAAAAGTCTCCTCATAAAATTAATATTATTATGATATAGATTTTATGATTTCAAAAATAATTTCTGTAATATATAAAAAGAGTTTCTAGATAAAATATTGTTTTTGTAAATAATGATATTACACTTTTTCTATCTTTATTAAACAATGCTTCTTTAACTTATTTAACCATTATTTTATAAAATCATTTTTTTTAAAATAATTACATATTATCAGTTGTATTTCCAAATAATTCAGATTTAATATATTCAAAGACTTATAATTTAAATAAACAGTTTTGAAATTCTAAACATTTAGAATAATTAAATTCAGTTATTCGATAATTTCAAATAACTTATTGCACTTTAGTTTTGCAGTCTTTATATAACGGACAGTCAAAACACTTCTTTTTATTACAAAACTCATTCCCTATATTCCATAAATATTTATCTATTATATTTGCATCAATTCCTAGTTTATTTCCACTTTCAATATAAGCACTAGATAATTCTTCTATTTGGTTATTATTTAATTTTTGACTTTTAATAATATTATTTAAATAACTAATTTCAATATCATGTCTATCTAATGGGATATAACCTAATTTATCATTAAAACTACATACATTAGATTCATATATAAGTCTAAGTAATAAACCACCTGTCTTTTGACCATATCCTTTTATATTTCTAACAAATAAATTAAGCTCATTAAAATTATTAAATTCTCTAATTTTACCTAATAAGTTATCATATTTAGATAACTCCTTTGATAAATTTAGCCACTTATCTACTGCAACATTGGGATATCTCGGATGAATATTGTTTTTAATTATATTTAATAATTTTTCTTTATTTGTAATAAATTTTTCTATAACATAATTTGGGTTAAATATTTGTGGATATACATGATAAGTATTTATTAAGTTATTATGATAATTTTGAGATCTCATGCCATAATCTAATAAACAAGAATAGAATATATAAATTAACCATTTATTACTTTTATATTTTATTTCATATGGAAAATCAACAGTTGCTAAAGTATTAGAATCCTGACTTTCATAATATTCGTGCATTTTTTTCACTAATCTATCAATATTCTTTTCACAAACTGTCATATTTCCTCCTAAATTTATTTAAAGAAAATTTCATCCGTTAACAGATAATATATATTCAAGCTATTCTAATGAATAAACTTCTTTTAATTTTTCAATTAATCTTTTATGAACAGGTCTTATAAAATCAACTATATTGTCTCCTACTGCTTCTTCAAAAGAAATCCACTTAACCCCATTACTTTCATCTTTTCTAAAAGCTAATGGATCTTTATCATCGGCTT
>CAOLUI010000007.1:9898-44930 GCA_948479395.1 uncultured Bacilli bacterium
CTAATAAATAAACTACATCTAAATGAGTATGAGCTGGAACATATTTTCCTTTTTTCATATGTCCAACAATTGGAGATGCTGAAATTGCATAAATAGATTCATCCAATATTTTTGTCTTTAAACCTGTTTCTTCTTCTACTTCACGGATAGCAACAGATAGCATATTTTCTTCACCATCAGCATGTCCGCCTGGAAAAATCCAAGCATCATATATATTATGATATACAACAAGCATTTTTGTTCTATGCCTATTTACTACAAATGCAGAAGAAGCAAAATGTCCAAATTTATTTTCTCTAGTTAATACATCATCAAAAGTATTAATCCAATTTAATTGATACTCCTTTATTCTTTCTTCTGTTTCATCAAATGGTTGATATTTTTCTATTTGTTCTTTTAAACCCATTATTTTCCCTCCTTATATAGTTTTATCCATCCAAGTTTTAACCACAAATCAATCTCTTCATAACATCCTATATCAGTATTTGGCATTTTTAAAATCACTAACTCTATATTTTTATTATAAATTAACTTCTGTGATAATCCAAAAAGCAGTTCAGCATAAGCCTCATATCCAATATATCCTATTTTCCCATTTTTATCTTCATTCATTATAAACAATACATCTGTCTTAATAATATTCTCAAGAAATTCAATATGAATGTTAGGATATAGTTCCATAAATTTTGTTTCTTCTATTGCTCTTGGATAATCTAATATCTCATAATTATTACTTTCAAAAATATTAATCCATTTTTCTACTTCTTTTTGCAGTTTTGCACTTCCGGCTATTACTATTTTTTTCATTAAATTAATTTCCTTCCAATATAATTATTAAATAGTTATATCAAATACTTACTATCAGCTAAATATTTTAATCCTTCTTTTTTAGTTAAAACTAATGCTTTCGCTTTTTGTTCTTTTGTAATATTAACTGATGCAGCTCCAGGATGTCCTCCACCGCCATGCATTACTGCAACTTCATTAACATCAAAATTATCTTCTATTGATCTATATGATTTTTGTCCAAATTCACCTTTATCCATAGCAACTACTATAAAATACTTTATTGCCTCAAGATTACCATGATTTCTAATATATTCTGCTAGTTCGTTACGATATTCATAATCAGCAAATACAATACCAAACTTATTATTATTTTCATCTAAAAAATATTCGGCAGAGGATAAGATTGATTGTAAAAAATTATTGTATTCTTCTTTTTTACTTTTAATTAAATCTTTTTCTTCTTCACTTAACTCAAAAGATACTGGATTATTTAATAACTTAAATGTAATACTAGATATATAATTATTTAAACCTATAGCATTAAATAAAATTGCTAAATCATGTGCTTTTTCTCCAACAACCTTTGACTTTTTCCATTCCCAAGTATCTTCTAATCTAGTAAGTTCTACAAATTCTCTTATTGCAGGTGTACTAATAATTAAATTATTTTCAATTAAGTAATCATAAAATAATGAAGTCCCACATCTTTTTCCTTTCTTATCTTCCTCTACAATTTTGGTAAATGAATATTTATTCATTCCAGCTTCTATTGCTCTTTTATGATGATCAAATACATGTACTTTGTTTTTTAAAGATGATTCTGCAACCATTGTTAAAGATGGTTCATATAACGCTAAATCGGTTACATAAATATCAGCATATTCATCAAATTTATGTAAATTGATATATTCTCTAAAAATCAATTCTAACTTTTCAACATTCGCTACAAAAATACAATCAACATCATAAAAGGCAAGTTTACTTAATACAGCACATCCAAGACCATCTATATCACTATCGTGACTAAATAATAAATTCTTAGCCAATTTTAAAACACCTCTCAACACTCAAATTATATCATAATTTCTTTTAAATATTATTAATTTTTCTTTTATAAAAAAATAAATATGATCTCCCTATATGTCTGTAATTGGAGTCATTATGGGAGAGTTTTTAGTTAGTAAAAAAGGTATTGGATATCTAATTATTTATGGAACACAAGTCTTTAATTTAAGCATTGTAATGAGTGGTATTATAATACTAATCCTTATTTCTTTCATTCTTTATGAGATAATTGATAAAATTGAAAAAAAACTACTAAAAAAATAAAAAGATTGTTATTCCTCCAAACAAAGGTTAACAATCTTTTTTTATATTAAGCTAAACACAAATTAGTTTCTAAACTTTCATCTAAATCATCTGAATTCATATTACCTTTAAATAATAATAACTTATTATATACTTCTACAAAAAAACGATAAATATCAATCGAATAATGATAAGTTCCAATTAAAGATTTAATTTCCATTAATGCTACCATTTTATGTTCTTCACTAAGCATTCCAAGAGCACTAAGTTTAACCGCAGCACTATAAAAATTTTCAATATTATAAATATCATTGATATTTAAATAAGAAAAATCTGGAAATTTATCCTTATTATCTTTAATCTTTTCATAAGTAGCTAATATAGTCAAAGATAATAAATCATCTATTTTATATTTTTCTAATATATTCTTATATTTTCCCATAAAATATCCTCTCTAGTCCCCCTTTAAAAAACGAACATCTAATACTCTATCATAAAGATACCAAAAAGTAAAGATCAAACATTTTCTCATAAAAAAGTCTAGAAAGCGTTCTAGACTTTAAAAGAAGTAATTTATGCTTTGACCATAAACCTTCTAAAAATGTGTAATACTATTATAATTGCAATTATCTATCTATTACTTATTAATCATATCACATTTTTAAGAAACAATTCAATATCTAATTCACTATTATATTTATTAATTAAATTTTTTAAATTTCTTAAACCATATTTATCACAATTAGCTTCTTTTAAAAGAGCATCAACAGTTATCTTTTTATTTTTCAAATTTTGTAAGACATAATTTTCTAATAATTTATTATCTAACGTTTTATAAAAAACAATATCACTAAAACGTCCTAAAAATTCCTTACTAAAAACATCATTTAAAATATCAGAATCTTGATTAACAAATCCGACATTTTTTTTATTAACAACATTACTAGTCATAAAAATCATAGTATTAGAAAAATCTATCTTTTCTCCTTTAGCATCAGTGACAAAACCTTCATCTAAAATTTGTAAAAATAAATTTAATACTCTAGGATGTGCTTTTTCTATTTCATCCACTAAAATTATAGCATATGGATTATCTATTACTTTTCTAAAAATATAAGGCTCATCATATCCAATATATCCTGCACTAACACCTATCAATTTATTAACCGCTGTATCTAAATTATACTCACTCATATCTAATCGAATTAAATCCCCATTAAACATACTATCCGCAATAACTTTTACACTTTCTGTTTTACCTACTCCACTAGGTCCTAGTAATAATAACGAAAGGGGTTTATCATCTTTATTTAATTTTATCCAAATATTTTTTAAAATTAAATCAATGGCTTTATCTTGTCCTATAATATTTTCCTTTAAAGCTTTCTTTAAATCATTAAATATAAGTTCTTTACTTTTTAACAAAGGGATTTTTGTCTTCTTCTCTACAATCGCCAAAATATCTTCATAAACAATATGATCACGGTTTTTATTTTTCAATTTGCTTAACTTTTCTAATAGCATATTCTCTTCTCTTTTACATAAAGAAGCTTTTTCATAATCATCATGATAAATATAATTATCTTTTTTATTTCTTATTTTTGTAATTTTATTATTTACATCGTATATATTTTTTAAAAAAACACTATTAATCTTTTTACTAGCACATACCATATCTAAAATTTCTATTGCTTTATCAGGATTACTTTTCTGTTTTATATATTTATTAGTTAAACTTACTATATCTCTAATATTTTGCTCACTAATTTTAATATGATGATGTCGTTCATAATCTTTTTTTATTCCTAACAAAATTTCTATTGTTTTATTCTTATCTGGTTCCTCAACTTGAATTGTAAAAAATCTTCTTTCTAAAGCTTTATCTTTAAAAATATATTTATAATATTCATCTATTGTTGTCGCTCCGATACATTTTAATTCACCTCGAGCTAAATAAGGTTTTAAAATATCACTAGCATTAATGGCTCCTTCAGCACCGCCTGCATTAACCATGGTATGAATTTCATCAATAAATAATATTATATTCTTGTCTTCAATCACTTCTTTAATAATTTTAGTTAAACGTTCCTCAAACTCTCCTCGATATTTAGTCCCTGATATCAAAGCTCCCATTTCCAACATAACAATTGTTTTATTTAATAATTCACTAGGTACAACTCCTTTATTTATTCTTCTAGCAAGCTCTTCTACAATTGCAGTTTTTCCAACTCCTGCTTTACCAATTAATAAAGGATTACTTTTTTTCTTTCTTAATAATGTTTCAATTAATAAATTAATCTCTTCCTCTCTTCCAATAACTTCCTCATCATCTCTGACCGTTTTATTAAGATTATTTCCGATTTCATATATTTCTAACTTTTGATTATTTTTATGAATTAAACTAGTTTTAAACTCTTCATACAAACTATCTAAATCTATTCCTAAACCCAACATAATTCTAACTGCTATTCCTTCTCCTTCTTCCAATAAAGCTAAAAATAAATGTTTTTCTGTAACTTGACCCGCATTATTATCTATTGCATCATTAGTAGCATTCTCTATAATTCTTTTTAAAAGTGGAGTGTATAATGTATAATTTACATTTTTACTCGCTGAACCAACAACTCTAATTAATTCATCTTTAAACTTTTGAAAAGTTAAATCATATGTCTTTAAAATATCCTTTACTTTATTATCATCATCCAAAATTGCTAACACTAAATGTTCACTACCCACATAAGGATGTTTCAATTTTTCTTTAAACATCTCAGCTTTTCTAAATAATGCTGCTACCTTTATTCCATAATTTTCAAACATATAATCCTCCTAATAAATTCTACGTTAATTATGTAAAAAATATTAATTATTTATGCAAAAAAGGATGATATTATTAAAATTCATCCTTTATTTTGTCAAAATAACTAGCTTAGTTCCATTTCTAATATCCGTATTAAATAATAAAACATTGGCATCATACATCTGTAAAGTATCAACATTATATAATTTACTAGTCGATGTAATTGGAAAATCACTTCCTGTTAATTCATTAATCGCTTTATTTAAAAGATTAACTATTGTTCCCATCTTTTTATTTATCGGCAAAAAAACATTATAAGATTGATTAATCTCTGGCACAATTATTTTCACATTAACTTTATCATTCATCCTATCAACCTCTTACATATATTTAACATAATCTGTATTTCCATTTTTTAAAAGAACAATATTACTATTACCTAATGAAATATTATTATATCGATTAATTACTTCAAAAACATCTTGTGAGTCAAAATTTTTCCCTAGCCAAATACCATTATTTCTTTTAAATAATGTGTCCAAACTTCCATCTCCAATCGAATTAATTTCACTTTCCTTATCATATAATATATAACGAAAATTGTTAACTAGCTTTGAATTAGAAATCAAATCATCTATTGTTACAATCTCTGGATTATCTTCTTTTTGACTCGTCAAATAATCTTGTAATTTTTTATATCCAATAAATATAATCACAAAATTATTATTAGAACCTTCTTTAATATACCTATTAACATTATTATTAATAACATTTAATACAGCTTGAAAATTAGAATTATAATATTTAGCCTCACCAAAACCTTCAAAATTAAGATTTTTAAATGAATTAATTACAATTACTTTCGTATTTTCTAAACTATTAAAAATTTGAACTAATTTAGGAAAAAAATACTTTGCTGCAATATTACTTTCTCCCGTAATGACATTTAACAAATTATTAAAATTAAAATTATTAAGTTGAGCCGTTTGAATATTAATACCCATTGGCACACTTTCCAAATTCGTTATATAAGGCTGTAATAATTTATATGTCACATCATTTGGTACTGTAGGTACTCTTCTAGCTTTCTTCTTTAAATGATTACATAATTGTTCAATCGTATAACTTAAATTTTGTTCATATACATCATCCTCAAAAATAAGAGGAACTTGAAATTCTAAAACATCAAAAATTTCAATCAAACCTCTTCCAGCATTCTTTTTAGGAATTGGTGAATTATCAAAAAATATTCTATAATCACTTGAATCTACCATATTAAGCATAATCTTTTTCGGAAAATTATTCTCAATATTATATCCTAAAGTATTTGTTAAAGTTGATGTCACAATTAAATAAATTCCCACTTTTGAACAATTTCTCGAAAATGGTCCAAAATCTTCATCTACAAAATCTTCAAAATTTTCTCTAAAAACTTCAAATTGATTAATAATTAATACTATATTAGGAAAAGGTGAACTTCCTCTTTCAACATCTTTAGCAAAATCTCCTCCATTTTCACTATAATATTTAAATCTTTTATCTCTTTCATCCAACAACATATAAAACAAAAATTTAATCTTATCTGCATCAAGTGAAGTTAAAACTTCTCCTACTTGCGGCGCTTTTTTAAATATTTTTAATTTTTCTGAACCCATATCGATAATGTAAATATTTACTTCATCAACATTATGATTAATAATTAAAGAATAAATGATTGTTGATAACAAAGTATTTTTTCCACTTCCATTTGCTCCTACAATAAAAGTATTACCTGAACTTAAAAACGGTAAATCAACATAACCCTGACGTTGATTAGAAGGATCATCAAACTCCCCTATAATAGGATTAATATAAAAAGGCTTAGCTTTCAATTGATATTTTTTTATTATATTATTATAAAATATCTTTTCTGGAATATTTTCTAACCATAAAGAAGAAAAATTAATATTTTCACTTTTAGCCACATCATAAAGTCGTTTAACAATATTCGTCAATTGATCTCCCTTATCTTCATTTTGCTCTTCTTTTTTAATTTCTTCATTTACAACTTTTAAAACTTCTCCACTATTGGTTATAAAAGAAATACTATCATCTAATTTTACTTGAACATTATCTGAAGGAATATATTTTGCTCCAGCCCATCCCGACTGACCAAGTTCAAACATTTCATCATTTCCCACTTGTAAATAAAATCTTCCTGCTTCCTTAATATAAGCAGCATCATCTCGTTTTAATAACTCATTACTATCTTCAGGAGATTGAACCTTCAAACAAACTCTAAAACGGGTATTTGACCAAATTTGATCATCAACAACTCCACTAGGCTTTTGTGTGGCCAAAATTAAATGTACTCCTAGACTACGTCCAATTCTTGCCGCTGAAACTAACTCTTCCATAAAATCTGGCTGTTGCATTTTTAATTCAGCAAACTCATCACTAATAATAAATAAATGCGACATTGGCTCACTAACTTTTCCGTCTCGATAAAGTCTTTGATACTTATAAATATCTATTGTACTCTCATTATTTTGCTCACGTGCCTTATTAAAAACCCTTTGCCTTCTTTGTAACTCACTTTTAATTGAAACCAAAGTTCTATTCATTTCACTAATATCTAAATTAGTAATAGTTCCGACTAAGTGAGGAATTTTAACCCCCGTTTCTCTATTTTCAAAAGCTCCAGCAAGTCCTCCTCCTTTATAATCAATTAAAACAAATTGTACTTCATATGGATGATAATTAATTGCCATTGATAAAATAAATGTAATTATAAATTCTGATTTGCCACTTCCCGTCATACCAGCAATCAATCCATGTGGTCCATGATACTTTTCATGTAAATCCAGTTCTATAAGTTTATTATTTTCTTTCATTCCAATTGGAGCTTTTAAACTAATAGTTGGATTATTAGAAGCCCAACGCGATAAAATATTTAATTGATCTACTCGACCAGCATAAAACATATCTAAAAAATTTAAACTACTAGGAATATCATTACTCGCATTTTTAATATTAACTGGTATATTTGCAATAATTCTCGCATACTTATCAATATCGAGATTAGAAAGATAACTCATACTAAAAGAACTTTGAACACTATTTGAAATATTCCTTTCAATAATAACTCCATTGGTATCAACAATTTGCACCAAAGTATTAAATCTACTAGGTAAATTCTTTATCGAATTTTCAAATATTAAAATAGAAAACCCCATATTTTCATTACTTTCTAATATTTTATTAATTACTGATAATTCACGAGCTAATTTAAAATCATCTGTTACAATAAGATAATATTCGGAAAAATTCATATATTTTTTCTGTTTAGAATTATTAGAAGAAAAATTAACTCTATTATCATATTCTCTTTCTAAAAATAAAGATAATTGCATTATTTCATCTTCATTTGTTGCAAAAAATCTTCTTTCATAATCCTTATCCCATCCATGAGAAATATATTTCATAAAATCCCATTTATTTTCATTATACTCATTTGTAATAGTTACAATTTTTAAATCATTTCCACTATAAAAATATATTAGTTGTAACATTATTGATTTTATATAATCATCAGCAAATTTTGAATCTATAACAATAGGAGCAATATTATTTTCCAAAATAGAAAATGTTATAGGTACTTCTTTTAATTCATTATTCTCTCTAGAAACCTCTAAAACAAGCTTTTTTAATTCATCATCTTGTAAAGAAAACTGTTTTTTAGGGGCAATTATTTTCATCTTTGCTGGCCTATTTCCAATACCAAATGTTACAGACAAAAAATCACTATCAAAAATTTCTCTATTCCAAACATCCTTACAATTATTATTTATATTTTCTATTATTTTATTTAAAGATAAATTATTAGCTTTTAAAACATTTTCTTGTTTAAGTACACATTGTTTAATTAATTCCTGACGCTCTATAATATAAGACCTATATTTTTCTTGCCTCATACTTTCCTTTTTCTTAATATTTCGCTTTTCCCATTTTTCCATCAGCATTGGAATAAATAAACTAACAATCATCATTAATCCAAAGACAATTAATTCCATAATTAAAGAAAATAAATCGCCTTGTCCTTTAGCATATGTTCGAATACTATTAATAAGAGAAACTGAAGAAGTCAAAGTCATAATTGCTGAAGTTCCAAAAGTAAAAATAATGGGAGTTTTTTGAAATTCCTCTTTAGTAGGCGGTTCCTCAAATTCAATTACTTCTTCTTCGATTTCATTTTTTAATCGCGGCGTATGAACAAATAATTGACTTTCATTAAACAATTTTACATTCTTTTCTAAATCATTAACATGAGTTACTTTAGTCGATATTACATTATTAGAAGTAATCGTGGTTAAATCTTTAATTTGAACAGTATTCATAAAATCATTAATCATAATAAAATTTTTCATATAAACAATTTGAATACCACTAACAAAAATTATATCTCCTACATTTAATTTAGAACTATCATAAATTTGTGAATTTAAATATGAAGAAGAAGATTTAGAATTAACTCTTTTTATAAAAAAATCATATCCATCTCTCGTTAAAGAAACTGCTAAATTTATTAAATTTGGAGAATAAATCTGACAATCTTTAGCACTTCCAATATCAATCTTTTCTATATTACCAACAGAATAAGGAACATAATTAACAAAATTAGCTATTACATAAATATCTAAATAAGTAGACATATCAGCAAACTTTAATTGCAAAAAAAGATTTTCTTTTAAAGAAACTGTATTACATTCAATTCCATTTTTCTTAATATTCAGTTTATCATCAGCAACTATATTCCAATTATTATCATTAGATTTTAAAGTTAAAACCTCATTATACTCAATATCATCAATAACAAATTGTAAATTTATCATAAAAAAGTTCTCTATTTTTTTTGGTAAAAGATAATAACTTATTTTTCTATCATCACAAACTAGTAACCTCATAATATTTTACCCTTTCAAATATTCTTTAAATCATATTACCATTATACATTTATTAGAAAAAAATAACAACTAAAAAGTAAAAAAACTATTGACACAATTTAATACTTATGATAACATAAAACTAACATAAGGAGTAGCATAATTAATGAAACTATATTAATTAAACAAAAACTACTTAAACTTATGTTAACTTAAATATTAATTAATTTTATAAAATATATTTATTATTTTAAAAATTGATTCTACCAGAAAAAATTTTTAATTTTAATCAAATTTTTATAAAATAAAAATTATTGTTTAAGATTATAGTAGATACTTATAGCGAAAGCAGTTTAAAAATTCATAATATAATAATTACTGCAATAAGGCTAAAATAATCATAGCCAGGTGTACACTATTTTTTTCCATATTGGAAAGGGTAAGATGCAAGAGTATCGAATGTGAGAGATGGACTCATTAATATTGATAATATTCTTTTTTGATTAATATTAAAGCAAAAACTCGTAGTATTATAAAACCTAGCTAATTTTATAATATTTTAGAAAATTTTGTTATAATTTTAAATTAATTATAATAGTTTTTAGTGGAAAAGTGATTATATTTCTGCTTTTTTTTATTTGTATTAATTAAAAAAATATGTGTAAAAACATATCACACATATAAAAATATATTATCAAACACTCTTAAAAAATATCATTCAAATCATCTAACGAGACACTAGAATCAGATGAACCTTCAATAAAATTATCATTCGATTCAGTTTCATTTGAAGAAAATTCATTGTCAAAATCAACTTCTTCTAAATAGGCTTCATCAAACTCATCATCACTATTATTATATTTCTCCGGAAATAATAACTCGAATGCATTATCCCCTCTGCTATTAAAAAACATAAAATCATTTTTAAGTTCCTCTGGAAGTGAATCATCAATAATAAATTTCCCATCCTTATCAATATATTTCAAGAGTTCATTTTTCTTTTCTTCACTAAGATTAACCATTTAACCTACTACTTATCTTTATAATATTCATAAAAATTGGCATAACTTTTCAATGCTTCATATGCATTTTTATAATCTGCTATATCATTTCTTATATTTGCAATCGCTTTATTATAAAAAGATTTAGCTCTTACACCATTCCACATAGGTCCATTTTTACTATCACCATTCATCATTAATTGTATTGCTTTGCTAAGTTGACCTATTTGTTTTTCTAGTTCTTTCATATTAGTATTAATATTAGTTACACTTTTTTTCAAATCATTTTTACTTTTAAAACCTTTAACTGCCATAATAAACTCCTTTCTATATTTTTTCTTAACCTTTAGCTGGGAAATGTTTTAGCATATTTAATATACGCATATCATCATCAAATTTATCTTTCATTAATTTGACTTTATCTTTACAATAATTTCCTTGATTTCTACATTGTTTTGCAGTTCGTTCTAAACTTTTCTTTAACTCTGCATCTAACATATTGCTTTTTGCAGCTTTAGCATATTCATCTGCAATATTATAAAAACAACTTTTTACTTTATTATAACATTTTTCAATTTCAACCATTTGAAAAGCAGCCTCTGCATCATTAAATGCCATTGAATCATTTTGAATCTTACTAGAAATCGTAAAATTATATTTTTCCAATTTACTTGGACTTGATGCTGTAATCAAAGACGATATCATTGCCATATCTATTCTCCTCTCCTATTATTACTATTTAACTGTATCATATATTAATAATTAATTCAATATATTTAATATAAAAAACTAAAATATCTATAATCACTCTTCATACCACTTACTTATAATATCAACATTAGTACTTTTAGGCATTGGGTTAGGTATTTCAAACTCAGTAATTAAAGGAACTTTAAAAGCATTCCCAAATAATAAAGCTGAACCAGGTCTTAATGATTTAACCTTATCAACATCATGTAAAGAAATATTTGAAGATATAGAAGTTACCATTTTAATATCTTCAGGATAAAACATTCTAAAAACAATAAAATTCGAACATTGACTTAAAGCATTAGAAGATAACTCACTAATTCTTTGCGTAATAAGACCTAAAAGCAAGCCATATTTTCGACCTTCCTTAGAAATTCTATCAAAAATATTATAACCTATAATATTTATATCATTATCATTTTGAACATATCTGTGCGCTTCTTCAATTATTATATTAATAGGAAAACTTCCTCTATCTGGATTAGAAGTGGAAAATTTATATAAAATTTTTGACATAATCTTTATAATTATTTTAGCAAAACGATCATCAATCCCATTAAAATCAACATCCACAAATTGTACATTATCATTAACAGGAGTTAAAAATAAACTTTTAACATATGTATTTCTATCAACATTTCCTTCATATTCAAAAAATTTTCTCAAATCGCTATTTATTATACTGTGTAAACTTGTTTTTAATTTATTCATCTTTTCAAAAATATTTTCATTAATCATTGCACCTTCACTAACAATCGCAAACTCTAAAGCATAATATAAATCATTTAAATCATACACTGTTGGAGTAATCTCTATTTGTTCAATACTTACTTCTGAATACTGTTTTAAATAATCAGCTAATAATTCTACCGCCGCTAATTTTCCTTGAGAATCAACATTCAAACATTGTCTAATTGTACGATTATAACCTGGTTGACTAATAATTGTTTCAACATTCAAATCCTTTGTATAAAATTTCGACAAAAAAGCCAAAGCTTGATCTCTAATTTGTTGTGCTGGTTTTCCACTTGATAACATATCTAATAAACCCTTAGCTACAATATCATTTTTATATTCATCACATATTTTATCATTGCTTTTAAAAATATATACATAAGTTAGAGTTTTTTCAAGTGTTGGAATCAAAGTTGGATCATCAGCATTTAATAAAACAGCTAAATCATCAGCATCTAACAAATAAGGAGGTATTTTAATTTCTTCCACATTTTCTCTCTCATTATAAAGAGAAGATAATATTTTTACATTTATATCTGGATGGTTATTAATATTAGTTAATGCTGATATATACTCTCCATAAGCATCAAACATAATCATATGACAATTTATAGGATTTTTCTTATTATCAGCAAAAACATTTTGAATTACTCTAGCAACCCCACAGGATTTACCGCCTCCAGTGTTACCGACAACGGCAAAATGGTTAGAAAAAAAATTATTTAAATTAGTTGTAATACTAAATCCATCATAAATTGTAGATTTTCCAAATAATAAATTTTCTGGTGCTACCACATTTTGATTTCCAATAATATACTCTAATTCTTCTTTATAAATCACTCTACACTTTGAATCAATAGCTGGATAACTCTCAGCTCCCGCAATAAAACCAGATCCCTTTATTTCTCCAATTAAAGCAATATGAAATTCTACTTCGTTTACAAATATAATTTCTCCAACTAGCTTTTTTTTATTTTCAAATACTACATAATAACCAATTATATCAATTAAAGAAACTTTTTTTAAATTTTCTACTTTTATAATTTTGTCATCAATTTTTATAATTTTACCTAACATTAAACTTAGCCAAGTATAAATATAACTTGACCACACCTCACTTTCATATATACATAAAAGTCGTGTTATCAAAATAAAGTATCACACGCCCATATTTTTAATAATTGTATCATGCTAATAAAAAAAAGTAAATTAGTTAAAAAATATTATATTAATCCTTTTTAGAAATGTTTACCTCGACTGCTACATAAATAAAAAAGATTAATCAAAATTAACCTTTATATTTTAAAAATCGATTCAGTTCGACTAATTTCCCTATGGTGGACCTGACAGAGTCAAAAGCAAACTATTTCGTATTTAGTTGTGGTTTTGTTTTAGTTATAAAACTTCGTTAAAAATTATTTAACTTAATTTTTTTTAATTTTTTATTTTCTCTATCACATTGAACTAAAAATAGCTTATATAAATCATCTGGTATTACTTCCTTTGGAATTATTATCCTTTTAATTTCTTCAAACATTTCATGCATTCTTTCTACTCCAATTTTACCTTGTGCATCCTGCCTCCCACAAGGTGATAAATCATATCTTAAAAATAATTGTTCATATAAAAATTGATCTGGTGTTTGAAATCCCATTTGTGCAGTTGCATTTGCAAAATCAATATAAAAATAAGTTCAAGCTTTACCTATTTGTAGTCTATAATGTAATTCTGTAGATAAACATAACAAATCTTTATTTTCAGCATAAAAATCAACTAATTCTTGCACATTACCGTGATATCTAATTAAATCGTACAAGCGAATTAAATCTCTATCATCTTTTATTTCATCAAAGTTATTTACAAAAAAATTTTCATCAAATTCACTTCTAAACTGTTCCTCAGATATATTTTCCATTTTTTCTATATCAATAATAATATATTTAAACATACGTATTTTTAAAATTAAATATTTCTTCTCTTTATAATCTATTAATTTAAATTTTTCTAGATTACTAAATGAATCAAAATATTTAATATTATTCTCACATAAAGTATGTAACTTCTTCCATAATTGTGGTATGAAAGACAATTTATCAACTAAATCAATAGCTAAAACACCATTTTCTACTTCAAAATATTTATCAAATAATTGATTTCTTAAAAACTCCTTTTCCATTTAATTTTCCCCCCCCCCTAAAAAATTGAACACTATATTTAAAAAATTTATTTCATACAAACATTTTTGTTTGTTTTATAATCACATGGTGGACCTAACGGAGGCAAAAACAAACTACTTCGTATTTAGTTGTGGATTTGTTTTGATTATTCATTTATAATTTTTTATTTTCTACTACTGAAACAAAATAATCTTTATTTTCGTTTGTGCTCCAATTTTTTAATTGAGTTGTATCAATATCTACTAATGAATATTTTCCATCAAAATCTAACATTTTAATATATGCTATTTTAAGAGTATATATTCTAGTGAAATCATGTTCTTTCTTATTACTTTTTGCAATAATTTCTTTTTCTTTTTCATTAAAACATTTATCTAATATTTCTGAATCATAAAAAAAATGTTTGATACAAACTCCAACTTCTACTTTAGATGTAGCAATTGCACTAATATTTTTACTAGAGCTTAAATTAAAAAATAATTGTTTTCCTACTAATGATGGTTTACCATTTTTGCTATATGTAAGATTATAATCTTTTATATTATAATTATATTCTAGCACTCTTTTTAATAAATCATGCCTATTTCCTTTTTTAGCTCTTATAATCATGACTACACAAACCTTCTTTTTAGCTTGTCAAATTAATTTTATATTTTATACAAACAAATTTTGTTTGTTTTATAACTATATGGTGGAGCAGAGGAGATTCGAACTCCTGTCCAAAATACCCTATAATAAAATTTCTACAAGTTTAGCTAGATTTATAATTCATTAAAAGGCTGGCTATAGCTTACCTACCTTATAACTAGTTTAATAAATTTTCATTATAAAGACTTAAACAACTTCATAATATATCTTATATTTATGAACCTCTATCCTATCCTATAAGAAAAAATAAGTAGAAGTATCCCTTAACCTTTAATTAGGCAAAAACAGGATTGAAGCCACCAAAGGCTTTTTCAGTTTTGTTATTTATTTTTAATTTGCATTTATGGTATGCCTACCACTTGCCATCTTATTTAGTAATATTTGTCGAAAGCCAATTTACTGCCCCGTAATACATATTTTAACATAAAAAAGCGAAAAAGGCCATATTATTGTACTGACAATAACATAAAGATAATGTATAATAAAAAAAGCAAAAGAGGTTATATTATGTACGAAGAAAAAGCATCAAAATCTAAGAATACCAACTTTCTTCCTAAACAAAGAAAAATAAATCTTCCTAAATTTACTTTTAACAAAAATACTAAACAACTACTTATTAAAATATTTACTCTTTTAACTATAATTATTTTAATAATTTTTATAATTTCACGTATAAATTTAAGTGCTAAAACAAAAAAAGAAAATGTTAATCAAAGTCTTAATATAATTTTAGAATCCTCTTTAAAATACTTTAATTCCAATAATATCCCACAAAATGAGGGAGATTCAATATATATTTTATTAACAGAAATGATAAAAAAGAAAATAATCCCCAATATAAAAAATAAAAATGATAATAATCATTTTACTAATAGCTATATTATACTTAACAAAAAAAAGGAAGAATTATATACCTTAAAAATATATCTAACTAACTCTAAAAATATATTTGAAAAAAACTTAGAATGTGCTAATACTTGCCAAATAAAAGAAAAATAGATTTAAAAGTTAAAAAATCTATTCTTTTTTTATTCCATCTAATACCTCAACATTCTGTTTACTTAACTTATTATTTAATATATCTTCCTGATCTTTTTCTTCCAAAGTATTCTCATCTATATTTACTTCTATTTTTTTCTCATTGGTATCTACCAAATAACCAATTAAAGCAAAAATTAAGATTAAGGAAATAACTAAAAACCATAAATAATTATTAACTAAAAAATCTATAAAAGATTGCATTTATTCCCCTCCTTATTTAAATATATTATTTATATAATTTTTTTATGAAATAATTAAAGATTGTCCAACAGGCTGAATTTGAATATAAGTATTTCCATCATTCACAACTAATTCTTCACCATTTATTAAAGTATATTTTGTCGGTGCTGTTCTACTTGACTTTGTCCATTTTATAGGAATAGCTAATCCATCACTTATGAAATATCCTGTACCTGAACCAACAGTCGTTAAATTTTGTCTCCCTTTAATATCTCCTACAATTGTATTATTTTGAACCTGATAAGTTATGATATTTTTAGCAGTATATTGCTTCCCTGTTCCATAATCTGTATGTGCATTTCCATTAACAATTCTTTTATAATTCTTAGCTTCACTATCATAAACATACTCCGTTTTCATACTACTTGAATAAGCTATAGAAACAGAATTAGCTGGTATTACTCCCTCTATAGTATTTAAATCTAATTCATCTATACTATAATTTAATAATGGTTTATCATCAGTTGTTTTTCTATAACCTAACTTATCTATCCCCTTATTAATAAGATCCATACTAGAATAAGCTGTATGCTCACTCGAAACTTTTAAAGACTTATCTCGCCAAAAATACTTATTACCATAAATCAAACCATTAAGATTATTAACATTTAAAGACGCTATATCCTTTTGGGCATATTCACTATAACCCCAATGAACATAAATAGCATCATTTTCTAAAGCATAATCTAAATAATAATGTCTAGCACTTCTAATAGAACCAATTCTTTCAGTATTAGCATCTTTATAAAGTGCCATAAGCCTTGTTAACCCCCCTTCAACAATTATTTCATAAACCATATAGGCATCTTGTAATCCACTGTGATATTTCCGCGCGGTTGCGATATTATTAATCATAACAGCAACTGGTCTGCTCTTACTATCTAAATCTAAAACTTTTAATTTTTTCTCTTCTTTTACTGGGGTATTCTCTATAATCGGTTCTTTAATATCTACTTTTTTATTCTTAAAAAATAAAAAATAACTTCCTATACTAGCTAAAATAATTAAACAAAAAATAACCCCTATAATAATCTTTTTCTTTTTACTTAATTGTTTAAATTTTTTTATTAAATTTAACTTTTTCATCAAACTACCACCATAAAATAATTATATCAAACAAACCAAAATTATCAAATATATTTTCTTTTTTCTCTTTCTTCATCTTTTTTCTTCAAAACGGCCCTTTTATCATAATTTTTCTTTCCTTTAGCAATTCCAATTAACAATTTAGCTAAACCATGTTTTAAATATAATTTTAAAGGTACTACACTATATCCTTCTTTTTTAATTAATTCATTTATTTTTTTTATTTCTTTTTTATGTAATAATAATTTTCTTGTTCGTACTTCTTCATGATTAAACCTATTACCTTCTTCATATTTTGCAATATGCATATTTATGACAAAAGCTTCATTATTTCTAATAATTACATAACTATCCTTTAATTGAACAGAACCATTTCTAACACTTTTTATCTCTGTTCCTAAAAGTTCTATTCCAGCTTCTACTTCAGACTCTATATAATAATCAAAATAAGATTTTTTATTCTTTATTTCCATTTTCTAAATCCTTAACTATTTCAAAATCAATCATGGCTGTTTCTTTTGAAGATGCAATAACTTTAATTTTAATATTATCTCCAATCCGATATTGTTTTTTAGTATTATTTCCAATTAAAGCCAATTTTTCAGGAATATAATTATAAAAATCGCCTTTTAAAGTATTTACATGAACAAGTCCCTCTACCATATTTGGTAACTCAACAAAAAAGCCAAAATTAGTTACAGTAGTTATTACGCCATCATAAATATCTCCAATATGATTTTCCATATATTCGGCCATTTTCATATCCAAAACATCTCGTTCGGCATTAACACTAGCTACTTCTCTTTCACTAGAATGCTCAGCAATATTTACTAAAGCTGAATCATAATAACTAATCGTCGACATCGACAAATCATTTTCTACAAGATACTTTTTTAATAATCTGTGTACTGTTAAATCTGGAAACCTTCTAATAGGACTTGTAAAATGAGTATAAGCCCTACTTCCTAAGCCAAAATGTCCTATATTATCTTTACTATACTCAGCTTTTTTCATACTTCTAAGAAGCATACTGGAAAGAATTTTAAATTCATCTTTGTCAGATAATTCGTGAAGAAGCTTTTGCATTGTAATCGGAGTTAAATCACTTACTCTAGTCTGCAATTCATAACCTAAAATTTTAACCAAATTAACAAAATCGTCAATCTTTTCATTATTAGGTGTACCATGAACTCGATAAATAAAAGGCAAATCCATATTGAATATATGAGAAGCTACAGTCTCATTCGCCGCTATCATAAAATCTTCAATTAATTTTTCTCCATCCTCACGTTCTCTTTTAACAATATCAATTGCATGTCCACTCTCATCTTGAACGACCTCTGCTTCATCCAAATCAAAATCAATATAACCTCGTGATTCTTTTTCCTTACGTAAAATGTGAGCTAACTCATTCATTTTAATTAAAGTAGGAGCAAAATCTTCATAACCAGGAGCCACAATATTTCGCATTATTATATCATTAACCGCTTCATAAGTCATTTTCTTTTGACTAATTATATAACTCGGTTTTATATCATAACTAATTACTTTACCACGCCTATCAATTGTCATAATACAACTCATTGTTAAACGTAGCTCTCCTTCATTTAAAGAACATATTCCATTTGACAATTTATGAGGTATCATGGGAATAACCGTATCAGCAAGATAACAAGAAGTTCCTCTCATCATAGCACTATCCCCTAAAGCTGTATTCTCTTTTACATAATGAGAAACATCAGCAATATGAACTCCTAAAACATAATTATCTCCTTCCATTGAAAGACTAATAGCATCATCAATATCTTTAGTATGAGAACCATCTATAGTAAATATTTCTTCCTGAGTTAAATCTAATCTTCCCTTTAATTCTTGTTCTTCTACTCTATTCGGAATAATTTCCAACTCTTTTAAAACCCCTTTATCAAACTCTGTCTCAATTCCAAACTTATAAGCAATTGATAAAATATCAACTTCTGGATCGTCTTTATGACCCAAAATTTTTACAACATCTGCCAAATATTTTTTAGGTCCCAATTCTTTAACTAAATGAACTACAACTTTATGCCCCAAAACACAATTTTTTAAAGATTCTTTTCGAAGAATTAAATCAAAATTTTTCTTATCATCATCTAAATCAACTTGCATTTTATTATCTTTAAAAAGAATTTCCCCCACTAAATCATTTATATCTCGTTTTAATATTTTTAAAACTTTACCTTCTTTTTTTACTCCGTTACGAATAATCTCTGCTAAAACAACATCATCATGAATTGCCCCATTCATATTATCACTAGCGATATATAAATCTTCTTCTCTTTCTAATATAACAAAGCCATAACCTTTTTTATTAACTGTTAATTTTCCAATCTTTAAATTAGGACAATTCTTTAATAAAATATATTTATCCTTTTTCGTTTTATATATAGTATAATCTTTAACAAGTTCTTCTAAGGCTTCCACTAACTCTTGATATTCTTCTACACTTTTCAGTCCTAACATATCATTAATTTTCATTGCTTCATAAGCTTCAGAAGAATCTTTTAAAACACTTAAAATTCTTTCTTTCATAAAAATATTTATCCTTTCTAATTCATCCTACAAATCTTTTCATTATTAGACCAAGAAAGTGTAACATTATATTTACTAGTATTATCTTTAATTTTTTCTCCCGTACTAGGATCTTTTAAATTTTCTTCAATATATCCTTTATTAATAAGTTCATTAATAGAAATCGTACACCCACTCTCACATAAAGAATGCTTATTTTCATCTAATTCTGCATACATACAAGCCGCTTCTTCTATTCTTTCTTTGAAAGATTCCAAATCTCGATCTTCTTCTTTACTAAACATACCCAACATATTTGTACTTATAACTAAACCTATCAAAGCCATAATCGCAATTGTTGCAATAAGCTCAACCAAAGTAAAACCTTTTTTCATTTAACTTCACCATATCCTAAAATATATTATACCCCAGTTAAGCATAAAAAAAAAGCGAATTAACGCTTATCTTATAAATAATATAAAAGAAACAACAAAAAAAACAATTCCTAAAAATAATGTAATTCGACTTATTAAAAGTTCAATTCCTCTTTCTTTCGTATTTTGAAATAAACTTTCATTTCCTCCCGTAATTATTTGTCCAGAATCACTTGCTTTATTACTTTGTAATAAAACAATTGCAATTAATAAAATAGAAACGGCCAATAATATATTTTCCAACATGATATCCACATCCATTCGCGAAAGTATCTTAACATATTTAAAAGAAAAAGACAAGATATATATCTAATTTTTCCAAAGCTTATTACAAATAACTCTCAATAATTTGATAAATATCTTCTCTTCCCTTTTTTGTGATAGTCGAAAAAGGAATAAAATCTGTATTTTCTTCTAATTTTAACGTATCTCTAATTAACTTATCTTGTTTAATTCGATTGTTTTTTGTTATCTTATCGTATTTTGTTGCAACAATAGTAATTTTTAATCCATAAAATTTTAAAAAATTATACATTAAAATATCATCTTCACTCGGTTTATGTCGATAATCAATAAGTAAAAAAACATGTTTTAAAGAGGGCCTATTTTTAATATACTCTTCAATCATTAAACCCATTTTTTTAGCAGTTGTCTTACCAACACTTGTATATCCATATCCTGGCACATCAATTAAATAAAATAAACTATTTATAAAATAAAAATTTAAAGTCTGAGTTTTGCCCGGTTTAGAACTAGTTCTTGCATAATTTTTACGGTTAATTAAAGTATTAATAAAACTACTCTTCCCTACATTACTTCTTCCTACTAATAAAAATTCAGGATATTTCTCTTTAGGATATTGACTTTGACGAACTGCAATATGTTTTAAATCTACTGATTCAATTTTCATTGAATATCACCTATTAGGCATTATAGCTTATATATAAAAAATTTGCAAATTAAAGCCAAAATAATTATTACTTAATAGTACTTACAATTACATGCAATAAAACTGCAAGAAAATCAAAAACTCCAATTCCTATTCCTAATCCCGCTAAAACTTTCAAATATAGAGCATTCAACTTTTTCCGAAATGCTATAATTCCCAAGTATATCGCCATAAAACCTAAAGGCATTCCAGCAATTAATAATCCCATTAGCGCACAAATTAAACATCCTAAAACTAATGTTTTGCTTTCATCCTTTTTAACTTCCTTAATCTTACTCATAACTCACCTAATTCTAATCTAATCTTATCATATAATTAATATAGAAACAATTAATTTTTTATCATTTCCCTCTTATTAAGATTAAACTTGAAAAAGCCCAAAAATATGTTATAATAACCTCTCAGAAAAGAGGGGAAAAAATGCATATTAGAGAACTTAATATAAAAGAATTTGAAAACTTTGTTGAAAATAATCCCTTAGGAAATCATAATCAATCTTTTAATTATGCCTTATTAATGGCGGAAAACGGTTATGATTACGAATTAATTGGTTATGTTGATGAATACAATCGAATTTATGCTGCCTCTCTTATATTAATCAAAAAAATCAATTATTTATTTAAATATGGTTATGCCCCTAAAGGCTTTATAATAGATTATTTTAACAAAAAACTCTTAAAAGAATTCACTGATGATCTAATTATTTATTATAAAAAAAAGCACTTAGTCTTTATTAAAATAAATCCTGAAATAGCCATTTGTGAAATTAATCCTAAAACAAAAGAAAAAGAATATAATTGTAATATAGAAGTTAAAGACAATTTACTTGATCTAGGATATGTTAAATTAAAAGACAATTTATATTTTGAATCAATGATTCCTAAATATAATGGAATAGTAAACTTAAAAGATTTTGATTTAAAAAAATTAAATAAAAATACTCGTAACAAAATTAAAAGAGCTGAAACTAAAGGATTAAAAATAGAAATTGCTGATCGAAGCGGAATAGATATTTTATATAACTTTGTTAAACGTAAAAGAGACAAAAATGCATTTTATTATAAAGATTATTATAATGTTTTTTCTAAATCAAATAATATTGACTTATTTTTAGTTAGTTTAAATACACATTATTTTTTATTAAATGCTAAATCATCTTATGAACAAGAATTAGAAATTAATAATAAACTTAATACTAAACTTATTGAAAACCAAAATACTAAAAAATTAAATCTTAAAATGAATTCTGATCGAAAACTATTATCATATAAAAATGACGTTTTAGAAGCAACTCGTAAAAATAGTGAAAACTCTAAAATTTATATTGCTGGAGCTTTGGTAATCAAATATAAAAATCGTATTAACATTGTAATGAGTGGTTTTGATACCCATTATAAAAGATTTAATCCCAATTACTTCCTTCACTACCATATATTAGAATACTATAAAAAATATTATGATTTTGCTGATTTAAATGGTATGACAGGTGATTTTTCTAAAAATAATCCTTATCACGGATTAAATGAATTTAAACTGGGATTTAAACCAAAAGTATATGAATTTATTGGGGAATATGATTTAAAAATTAATCCTGCTATTTATAATTCCATGGTAAATTCTGGAAAACTTGCCAAAATATTTAATAAAACTGATATAAAAAAATAATATCACTTCCATATTAATTATGGAATTTTTTTTATTCCCCATAAACTTCTAATTTACAATTATTCTCTCTAATCTCATAAAATAAATCTCTTAATTCTCTAACCTTTTCATGAATTGTTTGCACCACCTCCTGATGATTACTATATTCATGTAAAGTAAAAATAGAAATGGTATAAGGCTTATCATCCAAACTAAGTCCTATATCATGATAATTATTTTCATAACTTCCATATTTATGATATATTTTTATCCCCTCCGTATTAAAATCATTTCTCTCATTATTATCCATAATCGATTTTAAAAATTCTCCATATTCTTCGTTTTCCATAATTATTTGATAAGCTTTTTTTAAATAAATATTTGTATCAATTGCAGTTTGGAAACCAAAATTATCTCCTCCGGTAAGAATTACTTGAGCACCTAAATTTTGTCCGTAACGTTTTAAATTATTGAAACCAATAAAATCTAAAAGCATCAAATGCGCTGAATTATCACTATAAGTAATTGCATAAGTTATTAAATCTCTTAAACTTATTTTGTCTCCAATTTTTTTTGAAGCTAAGCCCATACTATAACTCATTTTATATTTTGATTCATATTCAATAGTTACACCATCTAAGTCAATTTCTCCTATAGTTGCTTTATCAATTAAATAAAGAGCATCTACTAATTTGATTAAACTGCAACCATAATAAACTTTATCAGCTAAATATTGATAATTAAAGCCAGTTTTTAAATCTTCATAATATACCGAAACATTATAACTGTTAGTTTTAATTAAAGAATCTATTTCATTAATTTTCAATCTTAGTTGATCATTTATTTCGTCAGCTAAAAAAGTTTTAGTTAAACACTCATTATACTTTTTTTCATCTTTATTCTTTTTAACAATTTTATCAACTATTGGTATTCTATTTATAGAATTACCAGTTTCTTTCCCAAAATAAACTCCAAAATACACTGCACTTACCAAAAAAAATAAAAACAAACTTGATTTAAAAAAACTTTTCTTAACTTTTCTTTTCTTCATAATAATCGCCCTATATTTCTACAATCATACCATATTTTTCCAAAATAAAAAAGCGAGTTTAACCGCTTTTCTAATTATTCAATTATTTCTGAAACTACACCAGCACCAACAGTACGTCCTCCCTCACGAATTGAGAATTTTGTACCATTTTCTAGTGCTACTGGAGCAATCAAATCAACTGTCATGTCAATATTATCTCCAGGCATTACCATCTCAACACCTTGTGGTAATTCAATAACACCTGTAACATCAGTTGTACGGAAATAAAATTGAGGTCTATAATTTGAGAAGAATGGAGTATGTCTACCACCCTCATCTTTACTTAATACATAAACACTTGCTTTAAATTTATGATGTGGTGTAACACTTCCTGGTTTAGCAAGCACTTGACCACGTTCTACTTCATCACGCGCAATACCACGTAAAAGTACTCCAGCATTATCACCTGCTTGTGCAAAATCTAATTGCTTTCTAAACATTTCAATTCCAGTACAAACAGTTTTAGTAGTATCTTTTAAACCTACAATTTCAACTTCATCATTAAGATTCAATTGACCACGCTCAACACGTCCAGTAACTACTGTTCCACGACCAGAAATTGTAAATACATCTTCAATACTCATTAAGAATGGTTTATCAGTATCTCTTACTGGAGATGGGATATAATCATCAACAGCAGCCATTAAATCACGAATAGATTGAGCAGCAGCTTCATCGCCTTCAAGAGCTTTTAATGCAGAACCACGAATAATAGGACATTCAGTATCAAATTCATATTCTCCTAATAATTCTCTAATTTCCATTTCTACTAAATCTAATAATTCTGGATCATCCACTTGATCACATTTGTTCATATAAACAACAATTTTAGGTACCCCTACTTGACGAGATAACAAAATGTGTTCTCTTGTTTGAGGCATTGGTCCATCTGCTGCAGATACAACTAATATTGCTCCATCCATTTGAGCAGCACCAGTAATCATATTTTTAACATAATCAGCATGTCCTGGGCAATCTACGTGAGCATAATGACGTTTTTCAGTTTCATACTCCACGTGAGCAGTATTAATTGTAATACCTCTTTCTCTTTCTTCTGGTGCTTTATCAATATCAGCATAATCAACAAAACTACCAAAATATTTTGTAATAGCAGCAGTTAATGTTGTTTTACCATGATCAACGTGACCTATAGTACCAATATTAACATGCTCTTTAGAACGATCGTATTTTTCTTTTGCCATCGTTATTTTCTCCTTTCAATTTACTATTATATTTTATCTAATACTTTTTGTATTTTCAAGTATTATTTTTAGTTAACGCTATTTTTCTTTATTATTTCTTCAGCGATTGATTTTGGAACTTCTTCATAATGATCTTTTTCCATTTGGAAATTCCCACGACCTTGAGTATTACTACGTAAATCAGTAGCATAACCAAACATTTCAGATAATGGAACCATTGCTGTAATACGTAAAGTATTACCAATAGATTCTTGCCCCATTGGTCGTCCACGACGACTGGTTAAATCTCCCATTACATTACCCATATATTCATCAGGAACATCAACAACCACTTTCATAATTGGCTCCAAAAGTACTGGTTTACATTTATTCTTAGTTTCTTTTAAAGCCATTGAAGCTGCTATTTTAAAAGCCATTTCACTAGAATCGACATCATGATAGCTTCCATCATAAAGTGTAGCTTTAACATCAACCATCGGATATCCTGCAAGAACTCCACCAGCCATTGCTTCTTGTAAACCTTTATCTGTTACAGGAATGTATTCACGAGGAACTACTCCACCAACAATTGCATCGACAAACTCATAACCCTTTTCTGGGTTAGGTTCAAACTTAATCCAAACATGTCCATATTGTCCACGTCCACCACTTTGTTTAATATACTTACCTTCACATTCTCCCATTTGAGTAATTGTTTCACGGTAAGCAACTTGAGGTCTACCTTTATTACATTCTACATTAAATTCTCTTTTCATACGATCAACTATAATATCTAAATGTAATTCTCCCATTCCAGATAATACAGTTTGACCAGTTTCAGCATCCGTTTTAACTCTTAAAGTTGGATCTTCTTCAACAAGTTTTGCGATTGCGATAGCCATTTTATCTTGATCACCCTTTGATTTTGGTTCAATGGCAATATCAATAACTGGTTCTGGAAACTCCATTCCTTTCATAATACAGAAATTTTTCTCATCGCAAAGCGTATCTGCTGTAGTAGTATTTTTAAGACCTACTGCTGCCGCAATTTCTCCCGCATAAACTTCTGTAATTTCTTTTCTTTGATTCGCATGCATTTGTAAAATTCGTCCAATACGTTCTTTTTCTCCCTTAGTAGAATTTAAAACATATGAACCACTTTTCAAAACTCCAGAATACACACGGAAGAACGAAAGTCTTCCTACAAATGGATCAGTCATAATTTTAAACGCTAAAGCTGTAAATGGTTCAGAATCACTTGGATGGCGCTTAACATCTTCACCATTCTTATCAATACAATCAATTGCTTCTACATCAGTAGGAGCTGGTAAATAATCAATTACCGCATCAAGAAGTGGTCTAGTTCCTTTGTTTCCTAAAGCATCAGCACACATCATTGGGAAAAATTCAACAGATAAAGTAGCTTTTCTAATTGCATTTTTTAAAGCCTCTACGGTAATTTCTCCTCCATCTAAATAAGTCATCATTAACTCTTCATCAAAATCAGCCACTGCTTCAATTAATTTAGAACGATATTCCTCTACTTTATCTTTCATATCAGCCGGAATTTCTATTTCTTCTAACTCTTGTTGATCAGTATCATCATACTTATAAGCTTTTTGAGTAACTAAATCAACATATCCACTAAATTCAGCTTCGGCTCCAATTGGTAGTTGAATAGCGGCTGCATTAGCACCAAGTCTTTCTTTAATAGTACCTAAACTAAAATAAAAATCTGCTCCCATTTTACCCATTTTATTCGCACAAATCATACGAGGCACTTTATATTCATTAGCTTGACGCCATACTGTTTCCGCTTGTGGTTCTACTCCTGCTTGAGCATCTAGTAAAAGCACTGCTCCATCAAGCACTCTTAAACTTCTTTGTACTTCAATTGTAAAATCGACATGCCCTGGAGTATCAATAATATTTAAACGATATCCCTTCCAATGCGCTGTAGTTGCAGCAGAAGTAATTGTGATACCTCTTTCTTTTTCTTGATCCATCCAGTCCATTTGCGACTCACCTTCATGAGTTTCTCCAATTTTATGCGTTATTCCTGTTAAAAATAATATTCTTTCAGTAGTAGTAGTCTTTCCCGCATCAATATGAGCCATTATTCCAAAATTTCTTAATTTGTCAATCGACACATCTCTTGCCATAATTCACCTACCATCTATAATGAGCAAATGCTTTATTTGCCTCTGCCATTTTATGTGTATCTTCACGTTTTTTCACTGCTCCACCTGTTTCATTTGAAGCATCAATAATTTCATTAGCTAAATTAACAGCCATACCTTTACCATTTCTTAATTTAGCATAATTAACAAGCCAACGAAGGGCTAAAGCTTGGCTACGATCATCACTAACTTCAATTGGTACTTGATAATTACTTCCACCAACGCGACGAGATTTAACTTCAAGTGCTGGTTTAATATTTTCTAAAGCTTTATTATAAACATCTATTGGTTCTTCACCAGTTTTTTCTTTTATAATATCAAATGCTTCATAAAGAATTTTTTGAGCTGTACCTTTTTTTCCATCTAACATAATTTGATTAACAAGTTTAGTCACAACTTTTGAATTATATACTGGATCTGGTAAAACATCCCTTTTAATTGCTCTTCTCTTACGCATTTTAATCTATCCTCCTTTAACTATTACTTCTTTGGTTTCTTAGTACCATATTTACTACGTCCTTGACTTCTATTTTGAACTCCTTGAGTATCAAGTGTTCCACGTATAATATGATATCTTACACCGATTAAATCTTTAACACGTCCTCCACGTACTAAAACTACACTGTGCTCTTGTAAATTATGACCTTCTCCAGGAATATAAGCATCAATCTCTTTTCCATTAGAAAGACGAACTCTCGCATACTTACGAAGAGCTGAGTTTGGTTTCTTTGGTGTTTTAGTTCCAACACGAGTACATACTCCACGCTTTTGTGGGCTTTTTTGATCAGTTTGCTTTCTCTCAAGAGTATTTAATCCGACATTCAAAACAGGACTATTACTCTTCTTAACTTTTCTCTTTCTCTTGTTATTAACAAGTTGATTAATCGTAGACATTTTTTGTCCTCCTTTCATTAACACACATCCAGGTGTATCGTATATTTATTTAAATAAGATTTTAGAACCCTAAAACCTCATTAAAAATCAAAAATAATATATCACTACTACTATATGAAAGTCAATAAAATATTATTCAAAAAAACTAAAAAAGCTTTTTAAATTTCATCAAAGTCTTCAAATATTATTCAGAATAGCCTTTTGTCACATAATTCTTACATTTAACATATCCTTTATAATCATACACTGAATTTTTGAAAGATAAAATAACATATCCCTCACAAACTTCGTCTCCCACTTTTAATTCTTCCATAAAACCTTCTTCAATCAATACATCAGCAGTTGTTTTAACATTTTCCCCTGACTTTGGATATAAAAACTTAGCATCAGCATATTTTTTCACAGCTTCTACTATCTTTTCTTCTAAATCTTTATATACTTTCGATTTATCTTTATAAACAAAACCAAAAATAGTTAATAAAATTATAATAATTAAAACAATTATTCCCCACACTATCGCATAATTATGTACTTTTTTCATCTATTCACCTAATCTCCATGCTTGATATCCGTTTGTTTCATAATTAGAACATTTTATATAAGATGATACAATGATTGCATCATCATTTCTAACTAATGAGTAACCTTTACAATTCTTACTTTCTGAATCTGGCTTAAGGTCATTAAGGTCTAAAACATTATATTTCACTAAATTATCAGTCGAAACCTTAAGTGTTCCTATATTAATTTTATCTTTATAATAAGTATTAATGTATAAATAAGTAGCATCGCGAATATTTTCTTCAATTTTCAAATAAGACATTTGACTTTCTATATCTTTCACATCATCTTTATCATTACTTATATCTTCTAAACTACGAGATGCCTGAATTATAAAAAAAACGGAAATAGCCAAAAATAACAATAACAATCCACAATATAAAAGCATCTCTCTTAATCCCCAACCATGATTATTTAATTTCATCAAAAATCACCAACTAGTTAGTTATTATAAGACATCCTTTTAAATTAATCAATTATTTAGAATCCTTAGAATCGCAAGTTCTCTCTTTTATTATGAATGGTCCAAATTCTGAAGCTGATAAACATTCCCGATCATAACGAATCATTTTGTACCCCAATCCTGTACAAATTGTAGTTGTTCCATCATCATATTTATTTTCCACTTTTGATAAACAAAACATTGGATCTTTATCATCACGAACTCGCAAATAATCAACAAATACTATAACAATCCAACTAAATAAAATTAAGAGAATTAATACTTTTAAGACTGTTAAAGCTGTTTTTTTAGTATCCATACTATCACCTATTATAAATTATATATAATAAACTAAATTAAAGCAAGAAAAAAAGAGTACAAATTTACTCTTATTTTACTAAGCTAATTCAATTTCAGCTCCAGCTTCTTCAAGTTGAGCTTTAATTTGATTTGCTTCATCAGCAGCAATATTTTCTTTAATATTTCCACCATTATCAGCAAGAGCTTTAGCTTCTACTAATCCAAGTCCAGTAATCTCTTTTAATAACTTAATAACTGCTATTTTGTTTCCGCCTGCGCTTTTAAGAACTACTGTTTTAGTACTAGATCCAGCATCTTCAGCACCTCCAGCTGGAGCTGCAGCTACTGCAACAGCACTAGGATCAACTCCAAATTCTTCTTTCAACATATCAACTAATTCTTTTACTTCAAGAATAGTTTTTTCTTTTAAAGCTTCAATAATATCTTTATTTTCAATTTTTGCCATTATTTTCCTCCTCTAATTAATTTTCTTCTTTTTGCTCAGCATAAAGATTTAAGCCGATAGCAAAATTTCTTAAATGTTCTATTAAACCACTAGCAAACATTGTAAGCAATCCATCCATTGATGGAATACTAGCATATTCTCGAATTGTATTAATATCAGCAATATCACCACTAATAATACCTACTCGAATATCTAGTTTTTCATTTTCTTTAGCAAAATCTGCAATAACTTTAATTGGTTCTAATAAATCATTACCAAAAAGAATTGCATTAGGCCCTTCTAAAAAGCCATCTAAACTAAGGTTTAAATCATCAACAGCTCTTTTAAGTAAAGTATTTTTATAAACTTTAATCTCAGCATTAACATCTCTTAACTTATTTCTTAATACACTCAAATCAGCTACTGTTAAACCTTGATATTGAAATAAAATAACTGATTCACTTGTTTTAATTTTGTCTGTTATTTCTGATACAATACCCTTTTTTTCTTCAAGAGCTTTTTGACTCGCCATATAATTCCTCCTTTTCCTTAAAACAGAAAAGCCCTTTTATGGGAAAAAGAGCTTCATTAAAAAGTATCTGTTTCCCTCGGTAGGATAATTAAGACATTTATCCCCTACTGTCTTTGGTAAAAACGCTTCTCTGCTTGTATTATATTAAATTATATCTTAAATGTCAAAAGAATTTTTATCTAATTTTATGCCTGGACCCATGGTTGATGAAATTGAAATAGACTTTATAAATTTTCCTTTAACACTAGCGGGTTTTAATTTAGAAATAGTTGAAATTATATATTCTAAATTTTCTTTTAATTTATCATTATCAAATGAAACTTTACCCATTACACTGTGAATATTTCCATAAGAATCATTCTTATAGCTAACCATTCCTTTTTTAACATCCAAAATAGCTGATGAAACATTATTAGTAACAGTATTAGTCTTTGGATTAGGCATTAATCCTTTTGGTCCTAAAATTTTTCCAATTTTACCAAGCTCTGGCATCATATCTGGAGTTGCTATAATAACATCATAAGAAAACCAATTCTCCTTTTGAATCTTATCAATCATATCTTGGTCCCCAACATAATCAGCTCCTGCTTTACGTGCCTCTTCAGCTTGTGCGCCTTTAGCAATTACTAAAATAGATTTACTCTTTCCTGTTCCATGTGGTAATACAAATGATCCACGTAATTGTTGGTCAGCTTTTTTTGGATCAATATTAAGCTTTATTGCAACATCAATTGAGCTATCAAATTTAGTAATTGAAGTTTCTTTAACCAATTTAATTGCTTCAGTAATATTATACTCTTTATTTTTTTCTAATTTTCCTAAAGCTTCCACATATTTTTTTCCAAACTTCTTCAATTCATTTCCTCCTAACTGTGGTTTATTAGCGGATTTTTTTTATTTAATTATTATTCTTCTGTTTTATTTTCATCGCCTGCTACTGGAACTTCAACATTTCCACTAGCAAGTTCTTTTGCTTCTTCTTCCATTGCTGCTAACTCTTTATCTTTACGAGCCATTTCTGCTTCATGAACTTGAGCTTCCTTCGCTTGTTCTTGAAGTTCTTGATCATTTACGCCTTCAATAGCAATACCCATATTTCTTGCTGTGCCTTCAATGATATTCATTGCTGAAGTAACATCATAAGCATTTAAATCAGGCAATTTTGTCTCAGCAATCTTCTTAAGATCTTCTTTAGAAATAGTTGCAACGATTTCATTTGCTCCTTTTTGGCTTCCTTTTTGAATTTTAGCTGCCTTTTTTAACAAGAATCCAGCTGGAGCAGTCTTTATAACAAAATCAAATGATCTATCATCATAAACAGAAATTTCAACTGGTAAAATATCTCCCATTTTATCTCTTGTAGCCTCATTAAATCTACTACAAAAATCCTGTATATTTATTCCAACAGGTCCTAAACATGTTCCTACTGGTGGAGCAGGTGTTGCCTTACCAGCTTCAATTTGTAATTTAACTTTCTTTACGACTTCTTTAGCCACGAAAAACACCTCCTAATAAATTAATTTTCGTGTGAGTGGTCTTGGGCAAATCCGCATTCCCTCCCACTTACAAATACAATCTAAATAAATATATGCGATTGTATCTAAGATAATAGCATAAAAATTATATATTTACAACTATTTTTCATTTTTAAAAATAGCTAATAAATCAACAAAAAAATTGCAATATGCAATTTCTAAGCTTTACTAACCTGAAATAATTCAACTTCTACTGGAGTCTCTTGTCCAAATAAATCAATTAAAACATTTAATTTATTATTCTCTACATCTATTGTATCAATAACTCCTGTCATACCCTTAAATGGACCGTCAATTACATTTACTCGATCTCCAACTTTTAACTCTGCTTCAATATCAACTCGAGATATTCCCATATTTACTAAAATACGATCTATCTCTTGTGGAAGCAAAGGAGTTGGTTTTGCTCCCTTACCTGATGAACCAATAAAACCAGTAACACCTGGAGTATTACGAACAGCATACCAAGCCTCATCACTCATCACCATTTCGATTAAAACATAACCTGAGAACATTTTCTTTTTCTTTTCTTTTTTTACACCATCTTTTATTTCTACTTCTGTTGTCTCTGGAATAATAACTCTAAAAATATTATCTTGCATTTCCATCGATTCTTTTCGAGCTTCTAATTTTTCCTTTACTTTATCCTCATGTCCTACATAAGTTGTCACTACATACCATTGTTTATCCATTAATTAAACACCCCTTTTATAACAGATAATCCCAAATCTAACACTTGAAAAAAAGCCATTACTACTACACAAAATACCAAAGTAGCTACTGAATATTTAAAAACATCTTTTTTACTAGGCCAAGAAACCTTTTTCATTTCCCCTTTTATTCCTTTAAAAAAACCAATCTTATTTTCATCTTTCTTTCTTTTTTTTGAATTTGTTTTTTCTTTAATTTTCATTAAAAACTCCTCTTTTTTCCAAAATAAAAACACTAATCCGTGTTCGTTACAGATAATTTAACATATTATATATAAAATATCAAGAATTTTCTCTTGTTTTTAAAATAATTTTAATTTTATTCTTTATTCTTTGAATAGCATTATCTACTTGTTTCGGATTTTTATCTAAAACATTAGCAATTTCTATATAAGATAAACCATTTATTAATAATTTATAGACTTCATATTCACTAGAAGAAAGGGATTTTTCTATTATATTTAATAACTCATCAAACTCTTCATCTTTTGTCATATTTACCAAAGGATCATTTAAACTATTATCACTAATAACATCTTTAAGAGGAATTTCATATTGTTCATAAATATGATCTAAAGATAAACTATCCAAAAAAACTTTATTCTTTATTCTCCCCGCTTTTTTTATAGTATTCTGTAATCTTCTATCAACGCACAAAGTAATAAAAGTTGATAAACTTGCATTTTTATCATCTTTAAAAGAATTAATTGCATCCGTAAAACCCACTAAAGCTTCTTGATATAAATCCTTATATTCAAAACCAAATTTCATCGCTGAAAAAGCATATTTTTTAATAACAATATCTATAATATATTTATACTTCATATAAATAACATCTTTAGCATCTTCATTTTCTTCACAAACTAACGAAAATAATTCACTATCTGAACATTCATCATATTCCATTTATTTCATCCCCCCTATTTCATTGCAAAAATTAAAATTCCCGCCGCTACACTAGCATTTAAGCTATTTATCTTCCCCGACATTGGAATGCTAATTCTAAAATCCGTAATCTCTTCTACCGCTTTACTAATTCCCTTACCTTCGTTTCCTATAATCAAAACTCTTTTAGGTGTATAATCTAAAGTTCGAAAATCATCACCATCCATAAAACTTGAATAAATAAAATAATCCTCTTTCTGTAACTTCTTTAAAGTCATAACTAAATTAGTTACTAAAACAATTTTTACTCGATCAAGAGCTCCACAACTAGTTTTCATTACAATATCATTTATCCTTACACTTCGGTCCTTAGGAATTATTAAAGACTTTACTCCTGCTGCCTCACACGTTCTAATAATAGCTCCAAAATTATGAACATCCTCTAAATGATCCAAAACAACTAAAAACTCTTCTTCTAAAACCGTTTCTAAAGAAAAATAATTATAATCATCAATATCTATAACCACTCCTTGATGATTACCTTTAACCATCAAATCAAGTTGTTTTTTTGAAACCGTTAAATAATGAATATGCTTATTTTTTAAAAAACTCTCAATTTCCTTATCATGATTATTTTCCATAAGATATACTTTTCGGATTTTTTTTAACTCTAGATCTTTTAAAACATTTTTACCATACACTAACATCGAATAAATCCTTCAAAATCACTTTTTAAAAATGCGAGATGATCCATATTGTTTAATATTTTTCATCTTTTCTCGTTCATTAAGTAATTGTTGTTTTTCTAAATTTAATTTAATTTTCTTTAAGTTTTTCTTTTTACTTTTAAAAGACTCAATTCTATTAGGACTAAATTTTTCTTCCGCTAAAAAAGGTGGCAAAAAAGTCATATTTAATAACACTGTATAGGCCACTATTAAAGACAATGCTTTTCTTCTTTTTTTATAATTAATTATTTTCATATTCAACCTTCTAAACATTTTTTCAATATAATAAAATAATATCAATTAAATTCTCAAATAGCAATAAAAAATAGTAAAAAGTTTTTTTACTACATTCCTTACTATTTTATTTTTAAAATAATTTATCTCATTAATTTCTCACTTTTCTGTTTTTAACAATCAATACTTATCTAAAATAATCTAAAAATATATAACTATTATATAATTTATTTTAAAACAAATG
>CAOLUI010000008.1 GCA_948479395.1 uncultured Bacilli bacterium
AACTGTAGTAGCAATAGCAGCAGTAGCGGCATTCTTCTATGCGTTTGTCTGGCCAGCTATTCAAACAAATTTACAAGGAACAACTGCTTGTAACGCAGGGGCTGGTAATACAGTAGGTAATAGTGGAGATTCAGATTATGTAAGTTGTACTGAAGCAAATGCTCAAGGAAAATATACATGTACTTTTAAAGTAAAAAAAGGAAATAGTTATGTTACTAGAACAAAAAAATGCGGATAGTATTCTAAAAAATAAAAAATAAAAAAGGGAGTTATAGAAAATGAAAGAAGCCACAGGAGAATTAAATATGACTGTTGTAGTAGTTGTAGCGATAGGAATCCTAGCGGCTTTTTTCTATACTGTAATTTGGCCAATGATTAGTAATAATATGGATTCTAAAAGTAAGTGTAATGCCGCTGTTTGTAAAAGTAATACTGTTGATGCTAATGGCATGGCTGATTGTGCTTTATACGATAAAAACGGTAATCAAAAAGGCAGTAGCTTTAAATGCGTTTGGAAAGGTTAAATGAGGAAGTGATGAAATGAGAGAGGCAATTGGAGGAACTTGGTTATTTCAAATAGTTATAGCTTTTGTTTTGTTATTTACGGCATTTTTATGTTTATCAATTAATCATTCCAAAGCTTTTAATGTAAAAAATATGATTGTAAATACTATTGAAAGAGAAGAATATATTGACCTTGATAATCCTAAAGATGATAAAGCAATCAAAAGAATAACTAATTATTTAAAAGAAACATCATATCGTACAACTGGTAAGTGTCCAACTGGATATACAGGAATAAATCGAGATGGTAATAAAGATAATCATAATTCAGCTTTTTGTATTAAACTCCAAGATACGAGAAAGAATAATGCTAAAGATGAGTTACCAGTCATGGGTTATTATCGTATAGTTGTTTTTTATCAATTAGATTTGCCGATATTTAATAATATTTTCAATTTTAAAGTAACAGGAGATACAAGGATTTTAAGTAATTCATTTACAAAAGATGGTTATTATCGCGGCCCAGAGAATATGTGTCAAGAATATAGGAATGGTAAAAAGTATGGAAATCCCAAAAGGTGTAGTAGCGTAGATCAAAATAAAATAGTTGAGTAGGTGATAAAATGAGAGAAGCAATCGGTGGAACTTGGATTATGCAATTAGTAATAGTTTTTATGCTCCTTTTTGTCGCTTTCTTAGCTTTAGCTTTAAATTATAGTAAGGCTTTTCAGGTAAAAAATGATATTTTAAGCATGATTGAAAAAAAAGAAGGAGTTACAAAAGGAAACAATGGTAGCTTAAATCTTATAAATAAATATTTAAAAAATAGTGGTTATAATGTTACTAATACTTGTCCTGAAAATAGTTATGGTGTATATAATCTAAATAATAATAATGCCATTGAAAAAGCAAGTTCTTCTAAAAAATATTATTATTGTGTTCAAAAAGTAAAATCTCCTTCTAACAATAATAAAGAAAAAGTATATTATAAAGTAGAAACATTTTTTTACTTTAACTTACCAGTAATAGGGGATTTATTTAAGTTTAGGATTAGTGGTACAACTAATGATATTATAGTGAGTAACGATGGCTGGAATGCTATACCAGAATAAGAGGTGGAAAAATGAATGTAATTGTATCAAATAAATATCAATCCTTACTAGCAACATTAGATATTGATATTATAAAAAGTATTAATGGAGAATTTGAAGTAGAAGATTTAGTCAGTCAATTTACAAACTTTTATTTTAATAAAATGATTTTAGATATTACGGCCATAAAAAATTATCAAGATGTCGCTACTATTCAAAATTTATCTTTAAGTATGGATGTTAGTAATATTATAATTTTGTTAGATGACTCAGAAATCGTAAATTCACCTAGATACTTATCTGCTTTAGTCTCAATGGGAATATATAATTTTACGCGAAATATTGATTCTATAAAATTTTTAATTGATAATCCTAATATATATAAAGATGTAGCTCAATATCATCAATTAAATAGTACCATTACTCCTGAGGTCTCATCAACTGTTAATAACACGGATTATAATAAATTGGGACTTCGAGTTATTGGTATTAAAAATGTGACTGAACATGCTGGTTCAACTACTTTAACATATTTAATGAAAAAACATTTAGAGAAAAAATATAAATGTGTTGCTGTTGAAGTTGATGAACATGATTTTATTTATTTTAATGATAAAACCTTAAAAACTACATCTAGTCTCGATTTGCCAGCTTTTATTGCCACAAATAGTGATAATGAAGTTATTTTAGTTGATTTAAATGATCGTGGTAGTATAAGTTCTTGTACTGAAGTTATATATTTAATAGAGCCAGGGTTAATTAAATTAAATAAACTAATTCGTAAAGATAAAAGAACTTTCGAAAAATTAAAAGATAAAAAAATAGTTTTAAATCGTAGTGTTTTAAATGATAAAGATGTTAAAGACTTTGAATATGAATCAAAAAGTAAGGTATTTTTTAACATTCCTTATCTTGATGATAAATTAGACCATCAAAAGATTCTAAATAACTTTTTAATATCTCTGGGCTTTGTTAGATTCGAAGAATCAAATGAAGATGGAAAAAATAGTAAATTATTTAACATATTTAAGTCCTAAAACTTGACATTAATGTAAATAAAATATAAAATAAACTTATAAATGAGAGAGAGGTTAAATATTTATGGATATATTTTTAACAATGGCAATTGGTAATCAAAATGGATTTTGTTCTGATACAGCAAATATTTGGCAATTAGTAGGATATGTATTATTAGTTTTTAAAATTGTAATTCCTATTATTTTAATTATTATGGGTATCCTTGATTTAGGAAAAGCAGTTGTAGCAAGTAAATCTGATGAGGTTAAAAAAGCAACATCATCTCTTGCAATGCGTGCTGTTGCAGCTATTGCTATATTTTTAATTCCTACTGTTATAGGAGTTATTATGGGATTTGTTTCAGATTTCTCTGAAGTTAAAGACGATTATGAAGTTTGTAAATCGTGTATAACAAGTCCAAGAAAGAAAACTTGTGCTACTAAAGCTAAAGCTGCTTGGCAATAAAGCAGCAATTGCTTTTTTTTTGCTCTTATGATATATTTTATGATAGGTGAAATCAAATGAAAGATTTTTTAGCTTCCATCAAAAATAAATTAAATGATGCTAATAAACAAAAAATGACTTTTTTAATTAGTATAATAGGGGTAATGCTTTTAATAATTGTAGTAATTTCTTTAGTCGTTAAATTAATGAATAAAAAACCAGCTTATGATGAATTAGAAAAAAAATTAGTCATTGCTGCCGAAAAATATATGAGTGATTATCCCACTAGTTTACCTACTAAAAATAGAGAAACTGCAACAATCAGCGATACAACGTTAATTGAAAATAAGTATCTTAAAAAATTAAGCCATTATGTTCGTGATGAATCTTGTAATGCTGAGGTTAAAGTTTATTATAATGATGGAAGTTATTATTATCAATCATTCTTAGCTTGTAAAGACTATCAAACGACAAAATTATTTGATGTCTTAAATAAACATAATATCATTTCTTCTTTTGGCGAAGGATTATATGAAATGAATGATGAATTAGTTTATCGTGGAGAAAATCCTAATAATTATTTAAAATTTGCTGGTCAAATTTGGCGGATTGTAAAAATAAATAAAGATGGGCAAATTATTATTATTAAAAATTATTTAGATTCTGATCATACTGATGATGCTGATTATGGTTACTGGGATGATCGCTATAATACAGAAAAAGAAGGCGAAAGTGGCATTAACAATTTTGCTTTAAGTCGAGCTTTAGAAAATATTAATAGTATTTATCAAAATAAATTTAGTAAATATCAACAATATCTATCTAAGTTTAATATTTGTGCCAATAAAAGAAGCAATGAAGAAATTAATAAAAATGGCACTGTTGAATGTAATAATTTAATTGAAAATCAATATATTGGTTTATTACCAGTTTATGACTATTTAAATGCTAGTTTAGATAATACTTGTTTAAATACTTTAAGAGAAGAATGTCAAAACTATAATTATCTATCTAATGCCGAAGAAAGTTGGTGGACAGCAACAGGTGATACTAAAAATAGTTATGATGTTTACTCTGTTAATTATGGGGGATATTTAGAATCTGATGAAGCAGCATTTAGTGCTTATTATCGTTATACCCTTGCTTTAAATAAGAATATCTTATATAAATCAGGATCTGGAACTTTAAAAGAACCATATGAAATTAGATAATGCTTATGAAGCATTTTTTTAATTATTAGAAATAAACATTTTACTTCAAAGAAAATCATTGATATAATAATACTTAGAAAAACTGGGGAGATTATATGAAAAAAATTATTATTTTAATAATTCTAATTATAAGTTTTGCATATATAAATGTTAATGCGGCTACTTGTGATGAAGTCCAATGCATTAGATGCATTTATAAAGTGGGCAATTATTTTGCTACCTATGATGCTAATGCCGATGGTCTAGGAGGAGCTACAGTTGAGAAGAAATATAATATAATTGATGATACGAATAGAGTACGATACACATTTAAAGATCCAACTAAAAATGCTATTTCAGCTTCAAATTTTATAATAGAATCCAAAAAACTAGTTTGTCCCTCTAGATTATACTTACGATATGAAACAGGAGCATCAACTAATGTAGGTGTTGAAGTGTCTTTTTCAAGATTTTCTGATTCCAAAGCTAATGCCACTTTAACGACTAAAACAGATAATGAAAAGCCATTTCTTCTTCCCAAACAAAATAATACTAAAGGAAAGACTTGTTCTTATAATGGAACTAAAACTGTGGGAAGTGGCTCTATTCCTATAACTATTACTCGTAATAATAACAGTTTAAATTATGAATTAGGTAATGGTTATAAAGTCGGAATTAGTGAACTTTCTTACGGCGATTTTCCTCTTGATCAAAAAGGAAAATGTCCTACTATTTATATTAAATGTGGCTCTGATAGAGATAATAAATCTTGTCATTTTTATAAAGACGCCAGTAAAATTGATAAAGAACAGGGTAATGAAGGTAACGAAGGAAACGACACTAAAACTGGAGATGATATAAAAAAAGAGGAAGAAAAATTTGAAAAAACTCCTTTAAAAACAGATATTCCAAAATTATGTGAACAAGCTGGTGTTTTAAGTGCTTTTCGTTTTATCGGCTATTTACTCGTAGTAGTGAAAATTGTTATTCCCATTATTTTAATTGTTATGGGTTCTCTTGATTTTGGTAAGGCTATTATGGATTCAAATCAAGATGCGGTAAAAAAAGCCACTCATATGTTTGCCACTAGAATAATTACGGGAGTAGTAATATTTTTACTTCCTACAGTTGTAAATTTTGTTTTTGGATTATTACCAAATAATAAAAATAATTTTGAAAAGTGTAGTACATGTTTATTTACGCCAAATAAATGTAATAAAAAAACTTCTAATAGTAATAAGACTCCAAATAAAAATACTGTGGAAAAAAACTAATATTTTTTAAATTTTAAATATTAGTTTTTTTATTTAAGTATTAATAATTAGATTAAATATTTATCTAGTAATATTAGAAAAAAATTGATATAATAGAAAAAAATAAACGAAAAAAGTAGGGATATTTTATGAAAAAATCGAAAATAATTTTTTTATTAATATTAATTTTATTATATCCAAAAATAGTAACTGCTGCCACTGGTAAAAAATGCGTTTATAAAAATGATGATGTAAATATTTTAGTTGAAATAGGTGTTGATAAAAGAAAAAACTTAACTTGTTCTGCTACAATAAAAGATTGGCCAGGACTTAAAGGGCTTAATCGAAAAATTAAAAGTTGTGGTTTTTGGAGTAAAACTAAAGATTATTATTTAGCTAAAGAAATGTCCGAAAAAAAAGAAATATGTCCCACTTATATAGTGGTTTCTTATAAAAAAGGCTGGGCTTTTACTACTATTGGAGATAAAAAAGAATTATATATTTCTTATTTGAAATATGAAATAGAAAATAAACAAAAAGAAATGAAAAATAAATCATACATTTTAGAAAATATTGATTCTAAAACAGCCACAGTAAAAAGAAATAGTTGTACCGAATACTCTTACGAAGAATGTGTAAATAAAACTGATGCTCAAGGAAACGTTTGTATAAAAGATACCGAAAAAAAAATCTGTAAAAGACCATCCTCTTGTAGTGATTATATAACAAAAGAATCTTGTCCTTCTGTTACTGATGCTGGAAGATGTCGATGGAATGATACAAATAATAAATGTGAAAAGAATACTTTATTTATTTGTACTGATTACTTAACTAAAGATCAATGTAAAGATAAAGATGAAGAAGGTAAAGAATGTCGTTGGAGAAAAGGTAAATGCACTTTTAAAAATTCGAAAGATGATCCTAACAAAGAAGAAAAAAAAGATGAATTAGATTTAGAAACTAATGAAATAGATTGTAATAATATTTTTAATGGAAAATTTGGCACATTGTTAAAAAAAGTATTATCTCTAATAAGATTTGCTGTTCCTATACTTATTATTGGTTTATCAATTGTTGATTTTATTAAAGCAATGGCTTCTCAAGATCAAAATGAATTAAAAAAAGTTATTAATAAATTAGGTAAAAGATTAATAATAGGTGTCTTAATATTTTTACTTCCAACTTTACTTGATGTTTTATTAGGTCTTGCGGGAATAGAGTTTGGCGTTTGTGATATTAAATAATAGAAAGGAGAGAAAAGCATGTTAACACTAGGAATTTTAAGTAATATATTTACTCATGGACTTAATGGTTTCTTTATGTTTTTAGATTCCTTAGTTTATTGGATATTTAGTGAATTATATGAATTATTTTATGATTTAGCCAGTACTGAGTTTATAACTAGTGGAATATATCAAGAAATAGCTAATCGCTTTTTAGTAATAATAGGTGTTGTGATGTTATTTTATTTAGCTTACTCTTTATTAAAAGCCTTAGTAAATCCTGATGAATTAACTAAAGGAACAAGTAAAATTGTTACTAATCTAATTATTTCCTTAGTTTTAATAACTGTCGTTCCTAGTTTATTTACTTATGCTTTTCGAATTCAAAATATAATAATTGAAGAAGGTGTTATAGATAAAGTTGTTTTTGGTAATACAAATAACACTTTAACTTTGGTAGGAAGAAGAACGGCAATGACTATTTTTGAAGCCTTCGCTCAAGATTTACCTGAAGATGCGGAAATTAGTCATAAAGATTTTGAAACTTGGGGAGATTTAAAACAAGCCATTATTGAAAATGATCCTGAAAGTGTCAGCTTTTTAGATATTACTTATGCTGCCGAAGTTATTGCTGATTATCCAGATGAAGCTTCCTATACGCCCTTAATTAGTACTTTGTGTATGGCATTTTTAGTTTATGTTGTGTTTAATTTTTGTTTAGATATGGGAGTTAGAGTGGTAAAGTTAGCTTTTTATCAAATTATATCTCCAATACCTATTATGATGCGGATAATTCCTGAGAAAAAAAGTGTATTTGATAATTATGTGAAAAAAGTATCTGCCACATATTTTGAAGTATTTGTTCGAATATTTATCATGCTGATAGTTGCATTTTTGTGTTCAAAAATATTATAAAATAAAGGAGATTAAAATATGGGAATATTTGGTAAAATAATAATTATTATGGGAATATTTGGTTTTGCTCGTCAAGCTCCCAAATTAATTAGTGAAATTATCGGAATTGACGCTGGTAATATAAAACTTGGAATAAGAGAAAAGTTAGCAAGTGGTGGAGCATTTGTTGCTGGAGGTTTGTTAGGTGCTGGAGCAACATCAATGGTTCGAAATTTGACCAATAAATGGGCTGATAAAGATAAATGGAAAAATGCTTCGGGAAATGTAACTGCTCGGAGTGTAGCAAGAAATTTATTTGGTGGAGCAATTAGCGGTGTTGCTGGTGGAGTATCTGGAGCTGCTAGAGTGGGATATGGTGCAAGAGGCGCCAAAAACTTTACGGATATGCGAAATAGCGCCAGCAAAGGAGCACAAGGGGCAACTGAAGCTCGTATGAATAGAGAAAATTATCGTGCTAACCATGGAGGATATATTGGAGCGATGGGTGGACATATAACTGATACTGGAAGAAGTATAGGCAATTGGCTAGGTTTATCGGCACCTTTAGAGCAATTAAAAATTGAACAAAATCATGCTCAGGAAGTAAAAAATGCTAGAAAAGCTGTTGATGAAAGATTAAAAGCAATTATGGAAAGAGATGCATTAAATCGTGACGCAACAAGATCAATTAATGTCAATGGAACAACTGTAGGATATAGCAATTTATCTGAATTAAGAAATGATATAGAAAGAATTAAAAATGGCCATACAGCAATGGGGGGCACGCTTACAAGTACTAATTTAATAAGTATGCAAAGAGCTGAAAAAGAATTAGAAAAACAACTAAAAAATGATATTTTAAATGGGTATGACAAACATGGAACTAGAATAACAAGAGCTAATTTTAACACTGATTATGATGGAGAATTACAAGCATTATTAACTTCTTATCGTACTAAAGCATCCCAATATGCTAACGTTATTTCCACTAATACATCTAATGATATAGCCTCTCAAACTTCCCTTGAAAACTTCCGTACCCAAGCAATTGATAATCAAAATGCAAGTTTGGCTGAATTTATATTAACTGATGTAGCTCATAATCATTATGATAGCGCAACAGGTACAACTGTCACTAGAACTGATTCATTAGTTGATATTTTAGTAAATGAAGGAAATGCTTCTATTAACAATGCTAATACAAATATTAATAATCGAGTTAATGAACGTATTCAAAGAAATAATGATAATAATTCTTAGGTGATTCTTTATGAACATATTAAAAAAAATAAGTGATTGGGCTACAAATAATAGTATTAATTTTCAACATGAAAATGAGGTTTATGATGCAATTATAAAAGAAATTAATACCATAAACGATTTATCAGACATTGCTCTAACTAGTGATTTTGCTCTTGATTATTCTTTTACCTTTAATGGGGGAGAAATGAATTTATATACCCTTAGAGATTATATAAATATGCGAAAGAATATAATGTTTCGCACCCCAAATGAAATAGAAGCTCAAAAAATACAGCAAGAAATCAAAAAATTAGAAGAATTATATCAAAGATATTATGAACAATTAAAAGATACTTTTTTAAGAGTTAAAGAGTTATATGATATTCAAGAACAAATATTAAATCTAAATCGTGATATATACCAAAATCCCACTTTAGAGGCTTTTAAAAATATTGAAAAAGAAAGAGAGTTGCTTACTAAAGAATGGCGATTAAAAGAAATAGAAGATTTACGAAGTAGTATTTCATCAAGAAAAATGGTAATTATTCCTTATCTTGGCGAAATACAAAAAAAGAAATAAAAAGGAGGAAAATAAATGAATAGTAATTATTTAATTCCCGCAAATTCGAAAAAATCAAAATTAATATTAGGTTGGTTTACTTGGATTGATTTAATAATCTTTGCTGTAGGTTGTTTATTCACTTTAGTAATGCTTTTTATCTTTAATTCAAGCATGAGTATTAGTGCGATGATATTAGTCTTATCACCAGCTCTTGTTGCCTCTTTTTTAGTTATGCCAGTACCAAATTATCATAACATGTTGCAATTGATAACTAATATTATTACCTTTATTTTGGGAAGAAAAAGATTCTATTGGAAAGGCTGGTGTATAAATGATGAAAAATAAAAAAGCAAGTGCTATAAGTAAATATACGGAAGATTGGATCCCGATAAAACAAATATTAAATGGAATGATTCAATTAGATAGTGGTGAATATGTAACAGGTGTTAAAGTAACACCAAGAAATATTTTTATATTAGATCGGGGAACGCAAGAAAACGTTATTTATAATCTCAGAAATTTTTATAATATGATTGATTATGAATTTTGGTTAATAGTAGCTGATCGACCTGTTGATATCAACATATATTTATCCCAACTACAAGTTTTATATAATAATGCTTCTAATGGCGCCATGCGCAAATTAATAATGCAAGATATTAATAAAGCTAATATGTTTATGAGTGCTGAATATAGTGTTGTCGATACGGAATACTTTATTCTATTTAAAGAGAAAAAAATGGAAGTTATTCAAAAAAGAATTCACAATCTTATTGCCAATTTATCTACATGTGGACTTACATCTGCTCAAGTATCTAACAATGATTTACGTATGCTTATCGACAATTTCTTTAATGGCGGAAAGCCAACTACATTAGGAACGGTGATACCAGAATGAATATAAAAAGTCAATTAGCCCCTAAGGGTATCGAATTTAAACCAACCGAAATGGTAATTAGTGGAAAATTTTGTACAATCCTTACTATTATAACTTTTCCTAAATATATTTCGGAGGGTTATTTAGCTAATTTAACGAATATTTCGGGCGTAAAAATTGCTATTAAACATATTCCCATTGAATTTTCCACATTACAAAAAATGTTAAATAAAGAAATTGCTGATTTAAAACAAAGGTTTCAAACAGAAAATGATCGAACTATTCAAGAACGAATTCGTCAAGATTACGAATCTTTAGAACAATTTATACAAATGCTAGCTGCTACACAAGCGCGTATTTTTGATTTCCAAATGCACGTCTTTATCGCTGCTGATAGTAAAGAAGAATTAGATATGAAAAAAATGCAAGTTCGCAACTATTTAGATGGATTAGGAATGCGCGGGGTCTCATTAATGTTTGAACAAGAAAAAGTGTTAAAATCAATTATTCCAATATTTCCTAAACAAGACATTGAAAACCGAGTAGGAACACCAATTCCATCAGTGACCATGGCGGCCATGTATCCTTTTATTTTTGATAGCATTAAAGATCCTGGAAATAGTGTTTTATTTGGTGTTGATTTTTCTGGCGGGGTCGTTTTATTTAATCAATTTTTATATAAAATTAAAAAAGAAAATAATCGTAATAATGCCAATATGATTATTTTAGGTACTAGCGGAAGTGGTAAATCAACCGCTGCTAAATTACTAGTGAGAAGTCATTTAAGAAATGGTTATAAAGTAATTTGTATTGATCCTGAGGGAGAACTTGCGGAGATGACCAGAAGCATGGGAGGAGATTTCTTAGATCTTGGCAAAGGTGGAGAATTCGGCATGATCAATCCTCTAGAAATTGTGGTAGATGCTGATGAAGAAGAAATCGAACAAGGTCTTGGTTATACTGTATTAACTAGAACTTTACAACAACTAAAAGCTTTTATGAAATATTATTCCCCATCAATAGAAGAAGATGTTTTAACCATGTTTAGTGAAGTAGTTCAAGATACTTATAAACGTTATAAAATTGATTACGATTCAGACTTTACTAAATTTAAAGCGGAAGATTATCCCACATTTGATGATGTTTATGCGACAATTAAAGGGCGAATTTTATCGATGCCTGAACAAACTCATGAACGAGACATCATGGAACGATTAGAATTAAAAATAAGACCACTAGTTAAAGAATTACGCTATTATTTTACAGGTCATACTACTTTAAATATTCAAAGTGATTTTATTGTTTTCAATATTCGTGAACTTATGAACAGTGATGAAAGTATTAAAAATGCTTTATTCTTTAATATTTTAAAATATGCTTGGGGTCTTTGTCTTGATAAAGAAATCGATACTGTTATGTGTGTCGATGAGGCTCATGTTTTAATGTCTACTAAAAACGAACTTGGTGCTGAGTTCTTAGCTCAAATTCAAAGACGTAGTCGTAAATATAATACAGGAACAATTATAATAACCCAACAACCCACAGATTTTGCGGCTCCTAATGTTATAGTTCATGGAAAAGCCATATTTGATAACGCTTCTTATTACTTAATTATGGGGCTTCGTAAACAAGCCACAGATGATTTATCAAGATTAATTGATTTAAATGATAATGAAAAAGATAGTATAAAATATTATAATCAAGGGGAAGGCTTATTTGTTTGTGGTAATCGAAGAATGCGAATTAATATTGTTGTAACCCAAGAAGAATTAGATTCATTTGGATCAGGTGGAGGATTATAGCATTAAAAAAGTAGGTGAGTAAATGAACTACGATAATGAAGAATTAAATGAGAAAGAAGGACTAGAAAATTTAGAATCTCAGGAATCTGGTAGTGATGAACTTAAATCTGAAAATATTTTAGATAAAGAGAATGAAAAAAATCCTGAAGAACAACAAAAAGAAAAAATTAAAGCTTTAATAAAAAAGAAAGTTTTAACTTTTTTATTAACTCATCCGATTTTAATTGTCATTCTAATAGCTGTTATTTTTCTTTTTTTTCTAATTGTTTTAATTGCAATGGATTTTGATATGGGAGGCACTGGCCATATAAAATCAGAATTATATTCTGGAACTATTTGTAAAACCATTCGTCTATCTTGGGAAGATAATAAAGAATATAATCTTAATAAATATATCGCAGGTATTGTTTGGAAAGATAATCAAAATGCGGGAGATGTAAATAATGAAAAAGTTTATGAATTGATGGCTATTGCTACTAGAAGTCGCATTATTTCTTCTGTTTCTGATGATTGTGTTTTATCCAGTAAAACCGAAAATTATACTGAATTAACTGGAAAAGAAGAAAAATATGAAGAAATAAATAAAGCTGTAAATAATACTAAAACCTTAATAATTGCCAGAGATAAAAAAGCTATTAATGCAAAATATGATGCCTTCTCTTATACAAAAAAATCGCAAGAAAATAAAGAAGGTAAATCTAAAATAGGGGTTTATCATATGATGAATAAAAATATAGAAGGAGAACAACTCATTCCAGCAGATTGGGTCGAAGAACATAATATAAAAACGCAAAAAGTCTTTCAATCAACTAAATTAGAATCAATGAGTTTATTTGGGGCTAAATATTTATTAGAAAAAGCCGATTCACCATATGATATATATCGAACTTTAGAATATTATTATGGAGAAGATATTAATTATTATACTTTAGAAAAAGAATATAATAACTTGACATGTTCTTCTATTGATATGTATAAAACCCCTTTAAAACGCGATGAATTTATTAACTTAGCTAATTCTTATTTATCTAGTAAATCAAGTATTACTGCTAAATTATTTAGAGAAAATGCGGGACTTATATATGATATTGGTTTAGAAGTAGATGCTAATCCAGAAATGGCTTATATTATAGCAACCAAAGAATATCAATGGGCCGATACCCATTTTACTCTAAGTTGTAATAATTTTTATGGTTACGCGGTTTATAATGGGCAAACAACTGGTAAATGTTTTTCTAGTTTTGAAGATGGCGTAAGAACAATTTTACAATATGTTCATGATAAGGGGAGCCTAGATGCTTTTACTAAAGTATATTCTTATTTGGGAACTTATTTAGCTAATCCTGGAAGTTGGGGTGACGGGGGATGTATTTATTTAAAATTAGATGAAATTTTTGGTCCCAATTACAGTCGATGTAATGGCGGATATCATTGTGCTAGTTCTCGTGGAGGACCTGGTTGTGTTTTAACAACCGAAGAAGAAAAACAAGCTTATATCGATTGGCAAGGAAAAATAATTTTAAAACATCGCGCTAATATTTTTCAATTAAGTGAAGATAAATGTAATGATTCCAGTGTTCAAGAAGTTCCCACTGGAGAAGCCGCTTCTATTCCTTTAGAAAATAGAATGAGTTGGTTATTTCCTAATGGACTACCAAATTCTGAAAGTGAGTGTTCTGCATATTTAACTACGATTGAAGTTCCCATTTCTGATACTTCTGGGAACAAATCAAATGCGTCTCTTACTGTCCATAAAAAACTAGCTAATGAATTAAAAGCTATTTTTGAAGAGATGGCTAGTATAAAATTCCCTATTAACTCTGCTAGTTGTTATGGATATCGAAAAATGGCTTCTGGAACAGGACATTTATCTCATCACAGTTATGGCGTAGCAATCGATATCAATCCAGCCGAAAATCCAGCTGTATATTGGGGTTATAGTCCAAATACATCTAGTCCATATTTTATTAATAATACTATTGTTGAAATATGGAAAAGACATGGTTTTTATTGGGGTGGAGATTGGAGTAGTAGTTATTATGATCCCATGCATTTTAGTTATACTAATCATTAATTAGGAGGAATTAAAATGAAATATTTTATATTAATTTTGGGTATTTTCTTATTAAGTGGCTGTAGTGTAGATTACCATTTAAATATCGATGAAAATAACAAAATAAGTGAAAGTATTACAGTTAAAAGTGAGAATGAAGAAGAAAGCCAAAAAATTCATTTAGATCCTTGGCCCATTAAAACTGATTATAATGATCCAGATGTTGGAGAAAATCCTGAAAAAATAGAAGGTGTTAATTATTATCAAGAAGAAATTACTTTACATGATAATTTATACCATAAAAATATATCTTATTCTTATGATATCGATTCTTTTAAAAATGCAAATTCGATTAATTCTTGTTATGAACATTTTTATATTCATGAAAATAAAAAAGAAAACACCATTTCTTTATCAACTAGTGCTAAATTTTTATGCCTAGAAAATTACCCTAATTTAAATCAAGTAAATGTTAAAATAACTGTTGAAAACCCAGTAGTTACTAATAATGCAAGTAATATAAATGGCAATACTTATGAATGGCAAATTACTAAAGATAATTATGAGAGTAGTGCAATCATTTTATCTTTTAAAAAAGATAAACAAGATAAAAAAGCGTTTAATAAAAATAATCCTAAAATATCTCCCACGATTTATATTTTTTTAGGAGCCTTCTTACTCGTTTTAATTGTTTTAATAGCCTATAAAGTAAAAAATGATAAATAATTCTTAGAATACAAAAAATTTATGTATTCTTTTTTTTTAATAATTATAGTATAATGTAAGCAATTGAAACACGATTTACTATTTACAATATTTAATATTATTACCTTTATATAAATAAAAAATTATAGTATAATTAATAATATTATAAATGGAGGAATGGAAGATGAAATTTAGAATAACCCCTAAAGATTTTATGCTTTTTGTTATATTTTGTTTATTTTTACTTTATCTTTGTGCAATTGCTGTTTTGAATTTTACATCTTTTATTAATGAAGGCGGATTTTATGGTTTAAATCCTTTTCCCGCTTTTATCGGTGGTAATCTTCCTTTAACCATGTGTATGTTTTTTGCCGCTTTAATTATTATTTTTTCCTCTGTTTCTTCTTATATTTTTGACAAAGAAAAAGGCCATGGCATTGGTTTAGATATAAAAGATAAAGAAGAAAAAGGATATTCTAGATGGGCTAAAGAAAAAGAAATGAAAGAAGACAGAAATATCGAACACGTGGATGCTACAAGCTCAAAAGTAGAAGCCGCAGGAATACCTATAATTAATAATGGTAAAGATATCTGGGTTGATAATGGAGAATATCATAATTTAGTTATTGGATCAACTGGTTCTGGTAAAACCGAAACAATAGTTAAACCAATGGTTAATTTGCTTGCTAAAAAAGGCGAAAGTATGATTATAACTGACCCTAAAGGAGAAATTTATAAATATAGTGCCGAATATTTAAAAGAGCAAGATTATAAAATAATTGTTTTAAACTTCCGTGATCCCGTTAATGGAAATGCTTGGAATCCTCTAACTTTGCCATATCGTTATTATAAAAATGGTAATATTGATAAAGCAACTGAACTTTTAGATGATGTTTCTCTAAACATTGTTAAAGATCCTAATAATAAAGGAGAACCATTCTGGGAAAATAGTGCCGCAGATTACTTTTCAGGATTAGCTCTTGGTTTATTTATGGATGCTAAAGAAGAAGAAATTAATATGAACTCTATAAATTATATGAGTTCTGTTGGAGAAGAAAGATTTGCCGCAGGTAACTATATTAAAGAATATTTTAATTTAAAAGGAGCCGAATCAAGTGCTTATATTTTTGCCTCAGGAACTGTTAATGCACCCAAAGATACTCAAGGAGGTATAACATCAACATTTAAACAAAAAGTAAGAACCTTTGCTTCTCGTGAATTATTAAGTGAAATGTTATCTTATAGTGATTTTGACATGCGTGAAATTGGTAAAGAAAAAACCGCTGTTTTCATGATTATTCATGATGAAAAAACAACTTATCACAGCTTACTTACCATATTTATTAAACAATGTTATGAAACTTTAATCGATGTTGCCAAAGAAACTGGCGGGAAATTACCTTTCAGAACTAATTTTATTTTAGATGAATTTGCTAATATGCCTCCTTTAAAAGATGTTGATTCCATGGTTAGTGCCGCTCGTAGTCGTGATATTAGATTTACCTTTATTATTCAAAACTTTGCCCAATTAAATGATGTATATGGCAAAGAAGTCGCTGAAGTTATTAAAGGAAATTGTGGAAATTTAGTTTATTTAATAAGTACAGAAATGGCTGCTCTTGAAGAAATCAGTAAAATGTGTGGAGAAGTAAAATCAAAAGATAAAGATAAAACTGCTTCAACTCCCCTTGTAACCGTAACAGATTTACAAAGAATGAAATTATTTGAAGTAATAATTAAACGTTTAAGAAAAGATCCTTTTAAAACTAAATTAGAGCCAGATTTTAAAATTAATTGGGGAATTGATCGAAAAATAGCAGAGTTACCAGTTCGTGAAAAAAAAGAAATTAAATTATTTGATTTGAAAAAATATGTTTCGGAAGAAAAAAAGAAAAAAATGATGTGTGATATGGAAAATAATAAAGATATGCCTGATAAATTTGGGCTTCCAGGAATGGATAATCCATTTTTAAAAGGAATGAATAACATGTCTAATCCTTTTTCCAATCCTCTAAGTAGTAATAATCCCTTTTTAAAAAATTCTCCCATGAGTAATGAAGATATAGACAAAATGATTGCGGATATAGATAAAAAATTAAAAGAACTTGATGAAGAAGAAGAAAAACAAAAAAAATTAGAGAATAAAGCCTCTGAAAGCTCTCAAAGTATTTTACAAAATCCTTTTATAACATCTAACAAAGAGCTAGAGGAGATCAAAAATAATATACCTCCTAAAGAAGAAATAGTTAAATCAACTGATAAACCTAAAATAAATGTTGATGTTGATAGTGTAATCGTAAATGATAATGTTATAACAGATGATGAATTTTTCGACGATTTCTTTATGGACGAATAAAATTAATTTTATGAACCTAGTAAATATTGTTACTTACTAGGTTTTTTTATGGAAAAAGTTATATGAAAACATGTACAATTCATATGTAACACTCACTTTTTAACTAAAGTTCAATTTAGTATCATAATAAAAAAGTAATATAACACAAAAATGATAATATTATCAATAGAAAGAGAGATGATTTTATATGGCTAATATTACAAATTCTGTAAATATGAGTTTCAGGGTTGATAATGATTTAAAAGAATAAGCAGATGAACTTTTTAGAAGCTTAGGAATGAATATTATTGTTTTTCTAAATATGTTTTTAACTCAAATATGAAAACTCATGAGTCTAGTGAGAAATTAAAAGAGGCATTATCCGAAGTTGAAGAAATGAGAAATAATTCTGATAAATATCCTCGTTATAGCAATAGAGAAGGTTTAAAAAGTCTTTTAAAAAAATAATTAAACAAAATAAAAATATTGAAATTTTATTAGATATTATCGATAAATTAGCATATAAAAAAGAACTAGACATTACTTATAATAACCATAAGCTAATCAATTATGGTAAAGGTGGTGAATATTGAGTGTCACTTAAGAAATAAAAAAAGTGACTGACTTTTAATATATCAGTACGATGATAAAAAAATGATAATTTTAATGATAGATACGGGTAGTCATAGTGAATTATTTAACAAATAGGCATAATTCCTATTTGTTATCGACTCTTTTATATAAAATCAATCTAAAGTAATATCTTCTACATTTTAAGATCAGACGATGATTTTTTTAAATAAATAGTTTTAGTTTAGTTATTAATATATATTTAACATATAATAAACTGGTGAATAAAATGAAAAGAATCAATTTAAATGTTTATAATAAAAATATGGGAATATTAATTGACTTGTCCGATCCTGTAACTTTTCAAGAAAAGAAAATTCCTGGGAGTATTAATATTCCATATCAAAAATTATTATTAAACTATAAAGAACTTTTAGATAAAAATAAAAAATACTATTTAACTTGTTCCAAAGGAATTCATAGTCAAAAAGCCGTAAGTATTTTAGAATTTTATGGGTATGATGTTACTCAGGTTATTCGGAATGATTAAAAGTAAAAAATATTATTTACAATATTTTTTTTAAATTCTTAAAATAAAATAATAAGTAAAGTAAATAATTTTATCTAGATTATGTTATAATAATAAAGTGATGAATAATGTTTGAATTTATGAATAATTTAGATGATTTAATCAACAATTTTTTAATGGGCATGGGAATATTTGGCCCCATTTTAGGCTGTTTTTTAATTTTAATTGAATCCATTGTTCCCATATTACCGTTATTTGTTTTTATAACCATTAATTTTTTAGTTTTTGGTAATATTTTTGGTTTTATCATTTCTTGGATTTTTACAGTTTTAGGGTGTTTATTATCATTCTATTTATTTCGAAAAAAAATCAAGAACTGGTTTGATGGTAAAATAGAAAATAATGACCAATTTAAAAAAATAATGAAAATGATTGATACTCTAAAATTAGAACAATTAGCTGTTATTATTGCTGTGCCTTTTACTCCAGCTTTTATGATAAATATTGCTGCTGGTTTATCTAAAATGCCTTTAAAAAAATTTTTAATTGCTTTACTTATTGGCAAAGTCTTTTTAGTTTTATTTTGGGGTTTTGTAGGGACTAGTTTAATTCAAAGTTTAACTCACCCAATAGCTTTATTAAAAGTTGTAATTTTATTATTAGTCGCTTATGTAACTAGTAAAATCGTTAGTAAAAAATTTGATTTTGATTAGGAGGATTTATGGAGTACTTAATAATTGGATTATTAATTCTAATTATTATTTTATTAATAATTATTATTGTAAGAAAAAAAGACAATAGTGATTCAACAGAACGCTTAGGTCGCTTTGAAACTAATATAACCAAAGAAATAGGAGATTTTAAATTAGATTTTTCTAATAACTTAAGAAATGATTTTGAACATTTAAACGAATTAATAATTAATAAATTAAATTATATAAATGACAAAGTTAATGAGAACTTAGAGGATAATTTTCAAAAATCTAATAAGACATTTAATAATATTTTAGAAAGACTATCTAAAATTGATGAAGCTCAGAAAAAAATTGATGGTTTATCCTCAGAAATAGTCTCATTACAAAGTGTTTTAACTGATAAAAAGACGCGAGGAATATTTGGCGAAGTAAACTTAAATTATATTTTAACTAATATATTTGGCGAAAATTCTCACGGAATATATGATATTCAGCATAAATTAAAAAACGGTTATATCGCCGATGCCATTCTTTATGCTCCAGCACCCTTAGGAACAATTTGTATTGATTCTAAGTTTCCTTTAGAAAACTATCAAAAAATGACTGATAAAATGCTTTCAAAAGAAACTCGTGATAGTGCTACAAAGCAATTTAAATTGGATGTTAAAAAACATATAGAAGCCATTAGTTCTAAATATATCGTTCCAGGTGAAACTGCTAATGAAGCTATTATGTTTTTACCAGCTGAAGCTATTTTTGCCGAACTAAATGCCTATCATTCGGAATTAATAAAAGAGGCTTATAACAAAAAGGTTTGGATAACTAGTCCTACTACTTTAATGAGTACCTTAACTACTATTAGCATGATTTTAAAAAATATGGAAAGAGACAAATATGCTCAAGTAATTCATGAAGAATTAAATAAATTATCTTTTGAATTTGATCGTTATAAAGAGCGTTGGGATAAATTATCTCGTAGTATTGATACTGTTACAAAAGATGTTAAAGATATCAATATAACTACTGAAAAAATAACCAAAAGATTTAATTCAATAAATAGTGTAGAATTAGAAAAATTGGAGAATAAATAAGAATTTAAAATTAATATTGTAAGAATAAAAAAGTATGATATAATCTAAATAATAGAAAGAGGGAAAAAATGAAACTAAAAAATTTTAAAAACAAAAAATTAAAGAAAACCCTCCTAACTCTAGGGGCATTAATCATCCTGGGGGGGGGGGTATAGTAATACTATATAAGAGCGATAACTTATACCAGAATGATTATACTAAAATATATAATACAAACCAAACAAGTAAGATAGCATATACTATAGATGGAATCAAAGTAAGAAATGTATTTCCGACAAAGAGCAGTGAATATACAGTAAATAGTGTAACATGTGAAAATGGCGTAACAGCCGAATGGAATAACGATTTATGGGGACTAGTAAATATAAATTCAAATGATAATCAAGAAATAAGTTGCAATATAGATTTTAGAGACAATAGTTTTGTAGGACACTTAAAAAGGTTGTCTAAAACATCAGAAGAGATAGTAGAAGACGATTATGGCAACTTAAGGTACATTGGAGCAGATCCTAATAACTACGTAAATTTTAATTGTACAGATTCAAATGATGAAAGTACATGTGAAAAATGGCGAATAATAGGAGTAATGAAGGACATAAAGAATGCTGATGGAACAGTCTCAGATAAAGTGAAACTAATAAGAAGTGAGAAAATAGGCTCATATGCATGGTCTAATGTAGGTTTTTTTGGAAATAATAATTGGAGTAGAAGCGCTTTAAAAAAAGTCTTAAATGAGGGAGCCTACTATAATAGAACAAGTGGAGATTGTCCAAATGGATACGATGGAGCAACAACATCATGTGATTTCAGTGAGACTGGTTTAACTGTTGATGCCAAGAACATGATAAGCGTATCAATGTGGAGTTTAGGAGGCGGTGATGTTAATTTGAGTTATAAAGCGGTTGATTCGTATTTAAAAGAAAGAGGGACAACAGTATATAGTGGAAATGCAACTAAATGGACAGGGCGTGTTGGCTTAATGTATCCAAGTGATTACGGATATGCTACTGCGGGAGGAGTCGACACAACAAGTCGAAAAAGCTGTTTAAGTACTAATTTAAGTACATCTAATTATTGGAATGGTGGTAGTAAATGTTATATTAATGATTGGCTATTTAAAAGTGATGAATCACAATGGACATTAATGCCTGGTTTGAATAGTAGTAGTGTTTTCTATGTTGAACATTACGGAGCTGTTCATAATAATGATTCTAATAGAAATAGAGCCGTTTATCCGGTCGTATATCTAGATTCAAAGATAGGAATTAGGAGTGAGAGCGATGGCTCAAGCACAACACCATTTGTTTTAGAAGGCTGAAAAATAGTATGAAACAAATCAAAAAAGAAATCAATAAAAGATAAGGAATCATTTTGGTGATTCCTTTAAAATTATCTAAAATAAATAAAAATAAATACTGCTAAAATAAAACAATAAATAGAAAATTTCCATAACTTTCCTTTTTTAACTAATTCACTTAACCATCTATAAGAAAAGTAAGTAACAACACTAGCAAAAAGCATGCCTAAGAAATAGGAGAGTAAGAGACTAGAACTCGCTGGATTATGTAAAAAATCTAATATTCCTAAACCCATCGAAGCCATACTAACAGGAAAATATAGCATAAAAGTATATTTTAAAGCTGTCTCACGTTTTAATTTACAAAAAAGACATCCAACTAAAACTGTACCACTACGACTAACTCCTGGGATTAAAGCAAACATTTGTAGTATTCCAATAATAATAGCATCTTTAATCGTTATATCTTGATCATCTTTATTTCCCTTTATATTTTTTACTAAAAATAAACTAAGAGCAGTTAATAAAAAAGCTAATCCTAAAAATTTAATACTTAAGATACTTTCTATTTTATCTTTAAATAAAGCTCCTATAATTCCTACTGGGATACTACTAATTAAAATTAATATACAATAGTTAAAACCATTTAGAGTATCTTTTCTTTTTTTCTTATTAAACAAATAATTAAAAAAGTCTTTAATTAATTTAATTATATCTTTAAAAAATATTAAAAAAATAGCAATAAATGAACCAAAATTTACAAATATTTCAAAATTTAAATCATTTAACATATTAGTATTAAAAATATTTTTAAATAAAAATAAATGGCCACTTGATGAAATTGGTAAGGGCTCTGTAAAACCTTGTAATATTCCTAGTAAGATATAAATAATAAATTTCATGATTATCACCTAATTAATTATATAATAAAATTTAAGATTAAGAAATAAAATATTACCAAGGTGAAAATATGAATTTATTAAGTTTAGTATTAGGTATCTTAATAAGTAGCATTGGCTTAATGTTTATATTCCTTTATTTAAATCTTTTTGCTTTAGGGTATAATTTTTGGGAATATGTTCATTTTATTAGTACAAGGTTGGAATGCTTATTATTTTTTTTAGGTATTATTATAATAATGTTTTCATTGAAAGGATGGATAAAAAGTGTACTATTATTACGACCTTCTTCTAAATTTTCAAGATAGTTTAAATCTCTATAATTTTTATGAATGGGAAGAAAAAGATGATCTGGATTATGTTAAAAAAATTCCTCTTTATCGTGTTACTTCTGACTCATTACAAGAATTATTTAAATTTAAAGTGCAATTTGATCAAAGTTTTATAGAGGAAATAAAAAATAAAACAATCTTAAAAAATTCTTCTAAATCCTTAAATAATACTTTTTTAGTTAGTGATTCTAAAGATTCTTTAGCTTTAGAATTAAATAATGAAGGAGTAGTCATTAGCCGAAGTAAATTATTATTAGCAGACGAAATAAATTTAAATGAAGTCATGTTTACTATGAAAGAAACTAAATTGAAATATAAAAAAATAGCCAAATATAAAAATTCTTCTAGTATTAGACAAATAGATGAAATAAAAAAACTCATAAATTGTGAAATAAACACTCTTTATGAGTCCAAAAATATCAGTAAATTAAAATATTTATATTATGAATGGTTTAATGATTTAAATGATAATGTTGAAGAAATATATCAAACAATGAAAAAAACTTTAAAAAATCAATTTGATGATAATCAAAAACGTATTTATGAATTAATTAAAAAGTCTTACCCAAAGGTTAGTTAAATTCTTCCCAAGCCTACTTTTTTTAAAATTTCATTATACTTATTTTGTGCTATTTCTTGAACAATCTTTAAACCTTTATTTAAAACTTCATCAACCAAACCCGAATCCATATATTCGTGGTATTTTTTTTGGATTTCTAATATTTTTTCGATCACAATATCAGCTACTTCTTTTTTTAAGTTCCCATAATTATAATTTTTAAACTTTTCCTCAACTTGTTTAATATCTAAATCACTAAGTGCAGAATAGATAGTAAGCAAATTAGAAATACCTGGTTTGTTTTCTGGATCAAAATAAACTTTATTATCACTATCTGTAACAGCTGACATAATTTTTTTTCGAATCACATCTTCATTATCTAAAAGAAAAATTAGACCCTTTATATCTTCGCTAGATTTACTCATTTTTTTAGTAGGATTTTGTAAATCCATGATTTTAGCACCAATCTTTGGAATAAGCGGTTCAGGTAATTTAAAAGTTGTTCCATATTTATTATTAAATCTTCCAGCTAAATCTCGAGCTAGTTCCACATGTTGCTTTTGATCAATTCCCACTGGAACAAAATCAGCATCATATAATAAAATATCTGCAGCCATTAAAATAGGATAAGTGAATAAACCTACACTTACATTATCATATCTTTTGCTCTTATCTTTAAATTGGGTCATGCGACTTGCTTCTCCCATATAAGTATGACATTCTAAAATCCATGATAAATTAGTATGGTACAAATTTTCTGATTGTAAATAAATGATATTTTTATTAGGATCAATCCCACAAGCTAAATATAAGGCTACATTTTTTTTAATTCTTTCTTTTAAAAGTAGGGGATCTTGGGGTACTGTAATAGCGTGTAAATCGGGCACAAAAATAAATGATTCATACTCATCTTGGAACTTAACACTTTGTTTTATACCGCCAATAAAACTTCCTAAAGTTAATTCACCACTAGGTTGTAATCCTGTCAATAATCTTTTCATTTCGTCACCTCTTTAATATTCTATCATAACCTGAATAATTTTTAAATAATTGGTCACAATAAAAAATAAAGGAGAGTAGAGATGAAAAAATTAACTTTATTTTTAATTAGCTTAATTGCAGTTGTGGGATGTGCTTGTACAATGACTAAAGCAAGTGATGCCGTAAAAGAATATTTAGAAAAATATAGTAATCAAGATCCAGAAATTTTAGTAGAATTAGATAGTTTAACCAAAGAAGAAAATTTTACTGACGAACAAAGTGAATCTTATAAAGAAATCATGAAAAAACAATATACTGATTTAAAATATGAAATAGAAGACGAAGTATATAATGGTGATGAAGCTACCGTAACTACAAAAATTACCGTTTATGATTTATATAAAGCTCAAAAAAAAGCGGAAAATTACAAAAATGATCATGAAGATGAATTTAAAGATGAAAATAAAAAATATGATGCTCAAAAATTCTTTACATATAAAATTGAAGAAATGAAAAAAAGTGACGAAAGAGTAGAGTATACTATCGATTTTAAAGTTATTAAAAAAGATGGTAAATGGGTTTTAGATAAAGTTAATACCGAAGATTTAGAAAAAATTCATGGAATTTATAATTATACAAATGACTAACAATCATTTGTTTTTTTTGATAATAATTAATTTAAATATTAAAATAATAAATTTCTTTTTTCTGTTAAAATATGATATGCTTAAAGAAAAAATTAACTGGAAGTCAAGAAATAAGTAATTGTAATGAAATTAGAATATATGTATGAAAAAAATAATAATATAAAAAAAAGTTTAAAAATTAATATAATCATGTCCCTATTAGTAATAATTATAGGTATTATAATAGAAAAAGATTTAAAGTTTAGTTTTTTTATAATTATTTGGTGTCTTTGGTTTAATATTATATTAATTACTATTCTCTATTTCATTTGTCAACAGGCTTAATATTATATTAATATTTTTTTATTTAATACTATATTTTTATAATCGCTTAAAGCAAAGAAGAAATCAATTATTTATAGAAAAAGGCGAAAAGAAAACCGCTTACGTTATATCAACAGAAACGCTTACATATAGAAGTATTAGTCATCATTATTTAGTTATTGATATGAATTATGAAAAATATAAAATTGGCCCTTTGAAAAAAAATCGTGCTTTTATCTTACTAGAAAAATATTTAAAACAATATGAAAATTTACTTATAAACTCTAATAATATACTAAGATCATTACCAGAAAAAATTTCTATAAATGTATACAAGTATAACCACAAAATATATGCTGATTTAAAAAGTATTAATTTTAATAAAATATTGTCTGAACTAGAAAATTCTAAATGAATTATTTCTCGTTTTTTTCATAAAATTTTTTAGGTGAACTTTATGAAAAAACTTCTTTGGTTGTTAATTCTTTTAATGCCTTTAAATGTCTTTGCTATTAGTGCTCGAAACATAGTGGCCCTGGACACTGATTCTAATCGTATTCTTTATGAAAAATCAATCAATGATCCGCATTTAATAGCTAGTATTAGTAAGATTATGACGGCAACGATCGCTTTAGAATTAGGAGATTTAGAAAGTGATGTAAAAGCCTCTGATACTATATTAAAGGCTTTTGGTAGTGCTATTTATATTGAAGTTGGGGAAACGATGAAATTAAAAGATTTATTATATGGATTAATGCTTCGCAGTGGAAATGATGCGGCCCTTTTAATTGCTGAAAATATTGGGGGAAGTGTTGATAATTTTGTTAAATTAATGAATAATAAAGCACAAGAACTTGGGATGAAAAATACTGAATTTATAAATCCTCATGGTCTAGAAAATAAAGAAGGATTAGGTAATACATCAAGTGCTTATGATATGGCGCTTCTTACTAATTATATTATGCAAAATGCTGAATATCGAAAAATAGTTAGTACCAAAAATTATGTTGCCAAATCTGATAAAAAAAGTTATAGTTGGGCCAATAAAAATAAACTATTAAATTCTTATAAATACACCACAGGTGGGAAAACTGGTTTTACGGAAAAAGCACGGCGTACTTTAGTATCTACAGCATCTAAAGATAACAAAAATATAACCATTGTATCATTAAATGATCCTAATGACTGGCAAGATCACACAGATTTATATGAAAAATTATTTAAAGAATATAATCGAATAAAAATAATTGATGCTAATAATTTTAAAATAAAAAAAGAGAATTATTATAAAAAAAATAAATTATATTTAAAAAATGATGTTTTCGTTTTATTAAAAGATAATGAAAAAAAGGATATTAATCTCGACATTAATTTATTAAAGATAGAAGATTTTAAAGATGGAGATAAGGTTGGAAGTGTTAAAATAAACTTAAAAAATGAAACTTTAAAAGAAGAAAATATTTATATTAGTAAAAAAGATAAAGTAAGAAAAAAACAAACTAATTTATGGCAAAAAATTAAAGGCTGGTTTCAGAAATGATTAATAAGTTATGGGGCTTTTTTATAATTATTGGAGTTATTTTTACACTTATAACAGGCAATCTTGATAGTCTCAATAACACTATTTTAACAAGTACTAAAAATGGAGTTGATATGATCTTAGAATTAATTCCTATTTTAGTTTTATGGTCAGGACTTATGAAGATTGCCGAGAAGAGTGGAATGCTTAATCAAATTTCTAAAATATTTCAACCTATTTTAAGTAAATTATTTCCCTCTTTAAAAAAAGATAGCAAGGCCTTAGGATTTATTACATCTAATATAGCTGCTAATGCTTTAGGTCTTGGCAGTGCCGCCACACCTTTTGGTTTAAAAGCAATGGAATGGATGCAAAAAGAGAATAAAGACAAAAAGATGGCTAGTGATGCGATGATTACTTTTTTAGTTTTAAATACGAGTGGTGTGACGATCATTCCAACAACCGTAATAGCACTTCGTTTAATGCATAAAAGTGCGAATCCTGAAGAAATTATCCTTCCTGCTATTTTAGCTACGATCTGTTCTAGTATTGCTGGTTTATCTCTTGATTATTTTAGAAGGAGAAAAAATAAATGACTTATATTTCAAAACTAATGATTCCTTTATTTGTTTTATTTGTAATTGTTTATGGTTTAAAAAAGAAAGTTTTCATTTATGATACTTTTTTAGAAGGTGCCAAAGAAGGTTTAATAACTGCTTTTAATATTTTTCCTTCTATTATCGCGATGGTATTTGCCATAAATATTTTTTTAAATAGTAATATCTTAAATATTATATTTCAATTTTTAACCCCATTTTTAAACATTTTTAATATTCCCTTAAATATTTTACCAATGGCATTTATAAGACCTATTTCAGGTACAGCATCTCTGGCAATAATGAATGATATTTTTCTTAAATTTGGACCTGATTCACTAGTGGGGCGAATAGCTTCAGTTTTACAAGGATGTACTGATACAACAATTTATGTTTTAGCCCTTTATTTTGGTAGTGTTAAAATAACCAAAACAAGACATGCTCTATCAACTGGTTTATTTGCTGATTTTATCGGAATTATTGCAAGTTTTATAATTGTATATTTCTTTTTTTAAAAATTATCTACCAAATTTTGGCAAGCTCAAAAATTGACTTTGTTATTCTCTTATGATAACATTAAAAACGTTTCCGCAAAAAAGAGGTAGAGTTAAATGAAAAAATTACCGTCGGTTAAGGCCGTTATGGCCATAATCGCGATTATATTAATTACATTTTTTATTATCTCAAAAATAAATAATAAAAAAACAATTAGTAAAGCTTCATTATTAATGAATAATTGTTTATTAGTTAGTAATATTGGTGAAAAAAATGTATTAAAAAATGAAACTATTAATAATGAATTATTAGTTATTAATGAACCCAAAAAAGAAAGTGAAACTCCCACTGAAGTTCCTGAAGTAAACCAACGAAAAGAAGTATATGAGGGAATGACATTGGATGAGTTAGCTAAAAAATTAGAGAAAAACTTAAAGTCAACATTAAAAGGATATGGTAAAGTTTTTGCTGAGTATTCAATAAAATATAATGTTGATCCTTATCTTTCTTTAGCAATTGTTTTACATGAAACTGGCTGTAATTCTGGTGTATGTAGTTCACTTGCCAGAAAATGTAATAATATTGGTGGAATGAAAGGATCTCCTGGTTGTGGCGGAGGACCTTATAAGAAGTTTAAAACTTTAAATCAAGGCATTAAAGCTTTTTATAAGAATTTAGCTCAAAACTATTATCAACAAGGATTAACAACTCCTGAACAAATTGGGAAAAAATATGCGGAAAGTGAATCTTGGCCGACAAAAATAAGACAATATATCCAAATAATCAAAAAAAGCTAGAAAAATCTTTTCTTGCCTTTTTTTTTTAAGAAAGATATAATATAGATAATAAAGGGGCATGATAACATGAATAATGAAGAAAATAATAACAATTTAAATTCTAATCAAAGTATGCCAAATACTTCAACTAATCCAGATATTATAAATGATTCAAGTATTTTAGTTAGTGAAAATAATCAAGTAAAATCTCCAGAAAGTTTAGAATCATTAGAAGTTAATAATTTTTCTAATAATTCTAATTTATCTATTGATAATACAGGAAATAATTCTATTTTAGAACCTAATTATTTGAATGATAATAAAGAAACTTTACAAAATAATGTCAATATAAATCCAACAGTTGAACAATTAGGGTCTGAAACTTCTACAATAGATTCTTCTAATGCAAATTTGAATATAGAACCACAAAATAATATAAATCTTAATCAACCAATAGATACTTTAAAGATTGAGTCTTTAGACGATCAAAAAAGTCCAACAGCATCTATACCTATTATTGAAAATTTTGCTCAAGAAAAGATAATAGATAATCCTAGTACAATAGAAAATATTGATAATAATTCTGAAATAACAGATGTTAATCAAAATAATAATCAAGAAATAATTGCACCTATTAATAGTGAGATAAATACATCTCCTAACCAAATTGCTGAATTAAAATCACCAATTATTGAAACCATACCTGATAGTACAATTGTTGAAAAAACATCTAATGATCCAACGCCAAGTCCTGAGCTTTCTAAGAAAGAGGAGCCTACTCAAAATAGTGAACCCAATCCATCTATTTCTAACGATGGCCTAGAAGCTAATGATGAGATTTTTAATGCTGTTCCTAAACCTCCAATATTATCTAATGAATCAAAACAAAAGAAAAAAAGTAATAATAAAATAATTTTTTTAATATTGTTAATTGTTTTAATTGCTGGAATAGGATTTGGTATATATTATTTTTTAGTAATGGCTAAAAATAAAACTTTAGCAAGCAGTATAAATGTTAAAGAAGTAAAATTAGAATTAGGAGAAGAATTATCTAATAATATAGATGATTATGCAACAATTACGGGAATAAATCAAGAAAATTGCCAATTAGATACTAAAAATATAGATATTAATAAAGTAGGGGCTTATAAGTTTAATATTACTTGTGCTAATAAAAGTGTTGAAGGAACTGCAATTGTTGATGATACCACTAAACCAGAATTAGTTTTAAATGAATTAACAGTTCTTCCCAATGCCGTTTTAAATGTTGCTGATATCGTGGAAGTTTGTAACGATGCTTCAATGTGTATCTATAAATTTAATAATGAAAGCGCAGTGAATGAAGCCTTAAAAACTTTAGGAGAACATGAAATCGAAATCAGTGCTAGTGACGAATATAATAATGAAACTGTTGTTAAAGCCAAAATAACTGTTTCTCATAATGCTCCTGCAAAGTATATGACATGTACTGTTAATGCCACTGAAAACATTTCTGAATTATCTGCTGATTTAACTAATTCTTACCGTTTTGGCATCGATAGTAATAATAATTTTTTCAATGCCCTAAAAAGCTCCGAATTTAAATTTGATACTATTGATTCATATAACAGTGCTAAAAATAATTATAATGAAGCAACAGGACTTCATAATATAACGGGAAAATCGACTTTTAATGAAAAGAATAAAACCATAACGCTTAAAGATAATAAAACTTTAGATGAAATAAAAACAGAATTAAGTATGAATTCAGCTAATAACATGACTACAATACAAATGTATTTAACAATGCTAGGATACACATGCAAATAACAACTAATCAGTTGTTTTTTTTCATTAATACTTTTTAAAATCATATATTTAATAAAAAGGAGGATATATGAATAAATTAAAAGTATATGTTTATGCAATATGCAAAAATGAAAGTAAATATGTTGAAAAATATGTTAAAAGTATGAGTGAAGCTGATGCAATATATGTGCTTGATACAGGATCAACTGATGATACTGTTGAAAAACTAAAAAGACTGAATGTTCATGTTAAAGAAGAAAAAATTGAACCATTTCGTTTTGATGAAGCCCGTAATAAATCCTTAAACATGGTACCAAATGACGCCGATATATGTGTTTGTACTGATTTTGATGAGGTATTTGAAGATGGCTGGCGAAAAAAATTAGAAGAAACTTGGATAAAAGAAAATCCTACTAGAGTAGAGTATTTATATAATTGGAGTTTTGATGAATATGGAAATCCGGCGACAACCTTTTATATTTCCAAAATTCACAAGCGTCATGCATATTGTTGGTACCATCCTGTCCATGAAGTTTTAAAATGTTTATATAATACAGAAAAAGCCATTATTGTACCAGGTATTGTTTTAAATCATCATCAAGATTTTACTAAAAAACGTACTTCTTATCTCCCATTATTAGAATTATCCGTTAAAGAAGATCCTACTGATGACCGTAATATGCATTATTTAGGTCGAGAATACATGTATTATAAAAGATGGAATGAAGCAATTGATACTTTAATTAAACATTTAAATTTAGAAAAAAGTATCTGGAAAGATGAAAGAGCCGCTTCCATGCGTTTTATAGCTCGCTCTTATCAAGGATTAAATCGTCCTGAAGAAGCTAAAATGTGGTTAAAAAAAGCTATTTTAGAAGCCCCTTATTTAAGAGAAGGATATGTAGAATTAGCTAGTATGTATTATGAAGAAAAAAATTATCAAGAAGCTTATAATTCTTTAAAAGAAGCCAGTAAAATTCAAGAAAAACCCAAAACATATATCAATGAAGAATTTAGTTGGAATGCCTACTTTTATGACTTACTTAGTATCTCAGCATTAAATATTGGAAAAACAAATGAAGCTTTAGAAAATGCTTTAAAAGCTTTAGAACTAAATCCTCAAGATGAACGTATAAGAAAAAATATAAAATATATTAAAGAAGCATTAAAAAAGCCTGAAGAATAATCTTCAGGTTATTAATTTGGCATGAACTACTAATCTTTCATTATCTCCTGTACAAGTTGATAAAGTCAAAATCTTATCTCCTGGTTTGACTTCAATTTCAAAATCCTTAACGCTTCGGGATTTAATCATTTTAACAAAATCGTTAAAAGCATTATCATCAGCAAAATAAGTTTTTAAATAATCCTTTGTTACAGGGGTCTTATAAATTGAAAAAACTTGATAATTCATCGTTTCATAAATCGTATTAAAAGAAATAACTAAATTATCAGGATTGGAATACCAATCTTTTCTAATAGCTTTAGTAAGGGTACCAAACATAACCCCACTATAATACATATTATGCCCATAAATGATTGTATTAGCATCCATATGATATAAAGAATTACGATAGTCCATAAAGATCCAACCATTTTTATCATTTTCATTATATAAATTATGTTTTAAATAATAATCATTATCTTCACCTTGAACCACAGGATAATCAACATTAGTATTATTAACTTTTAACCATCCTACAACATCTTGATTTATCGAAAATAAAGAGGAAATGTAAGAATTTTTAATAACATGATCTTCTTTTATTTGCTCTTTATCTTCATCCTTTTTTTCTTCTATTGTTGTTTTAACTTTTTCTTGGATTTTAGTTACTTCATTTAAAGAAGTATAATTACTAATTCCTACATAACTAATAACGCTAATAACTAAAATAAATAAAATTAAACCACATATTTTCAAAGTATTAACAATAATTTGGGCAAAAATATTTTCTTTTAAATAATCTTTTGAATAAACTAGATTAATATGTAACTTATTTTTTTTAATTTTTTTATTTGTCTTTTTTAAATATTCAATTGTTTTTAAATCACGAATATTATCATAAATTAAAATTTGAATATTTTTAAGTTTATTTTTTATTAAAATTTCAATTATTATTTCTAAGTCATTTTTGTTATAAACATCTAAATGAATTGTTTTTAAATATTTATTAATATGGCAAAAAGCTAAAAAATCATCATGATCTTCTTCCGTAAATTCATTACTAATATGAACATTCATTTTATAAAATATTTTTGAATAATTAGTTAGATTATTATTTTGCATAAAGTTACTTGGATAAAGTATTTCACTTCTTGCTTCACTTCTAATCCCTTTTTGATCTAAAAGTTCAATCATAAATTGGGGAATAGAATTTGCTTCAATATAATTTATATTATTATTCTCAATAATTTTTTCATAAAGAGAGTAGGAAAGAGAAGCATCTTCGGAAATACATATTGCTGATATATATGAATTTTTTTTTAATAGATTTAATAAAAATAAGGCCAAATCATTACTTTCAATTGTAACTCGATAAATGTTATTTTCTCGACATAATTCTTTTATAAAAAGGGCGATAACTTTTTCATTTTCCTTAATATATTCTTTACTAAAAGATAATTCATTATCCTTTATTATATTATTATCAAAATTAGTAGGAGAGTGAGCATCTTTATAAGAAAATCTTATAGCATCATTTTTAACACTAATAAGGACAATAGACATACTCTTCATCACCACCAATTTATTCTTTACTATATTATATAATAACATAAAACTAAATCTTTTTTGTAAAAAATATAGATTTTTTAAATTTTTATGCTATAATAACACAAATTTACAAACATTTTAAAAAAAATGTAGATTTTATGAATTTTTATGCTATAATTAAAACATACTAATAGTAAAGTAGAAAGAGGTAAGAAATGAAAAAAGTTATCGGACTAATCGTTTTAGCAGTTATGGTTATATTACCATTTAATGTAAATGCTGCAGTTGCTCTTGAGCAAAGTTGTGGTGAAGATGTAGAATTAGCACAACCAGATGGTCAGTATACACACAGTAAGACATGTAAGATTGTTGTTAATGTTACAGGGAATAGTACTCTTAATAAATATGGAATCACTGCGTCATATGATACTTCCATTATAAAAGTACAAGATGTTCAAACTAATAATCCCTGGAGTTTAACAACAAATACCGCAACATCAACTGGAGCGGCTATTACTTGGACTCCATCATCTGCAATAAGTAATAATAAATCAGAAGTAGCAACTGTTGTATTCTATATTAATAAATCAGACCCAACTAAGAATTGTGATATCAATTTTACTCAATGTTTTGATGAAAATGGGACATTTATCTGTAATGAACCAAAAACTCCAACTTGTAAAATTGAAAATGGCAAATATTATGGAAAGAATGGTACAGAAGTAACTGAAGAAGTTTACAACAAAGAATGTTTATCTAATCCTCAAACCGGAAACTTCATTCCATATATTGTTGTTATTACTGGAGCCATTTTAGCGATTAGTGTATTTACAATATCACGTAAAAATAATAAACTTTACAAGATATAAAACAAAAGTCTCTTTTAAGAGATTTTTTTTTATGGAATTTTTAATAGTTTGTCCACATATATTTTTTTAGGAGGACAAGCATATATGAATAAAAATGGTTTAACAGAAGAAGAAGTCATAAAATTTCGTAAAAAATATGGTACAAATGAACTTACTAAAAAGAAAAAAAATAGCTTTTTGACATTATTAATTGAGTCTTTAGGCGATCCAATCATTAAAATTCTTTTAATTGCTTTAGCAGTTAAAGTTGTTATCCTTTTTAAAAGTTTTGATTGGTTTGAAACCTTAGGGATTTTAATAGCTATATTCTTAGCTTCTTTTATTTCTAGTATTTCTGAATATGGTAGTGAAAAAGCTTTTGATCGTCTTCAAGAAGAAGCCTCTAAAATTAAAGTTAAAGTTAAAAGAAATGGTGAATTAAAAGAAATTGATATCAATGAAGTAGTAAAAAATGACCTAGTTATTTTAAATACTGGAGATAAAATACCCGCTGATGGCTATTTAATTAGTGGACGAATCTTTGTTGATGAATCTAGCATTAATGGTGAAGCCAAAGAAACCGAAAAAGTTAGTCAAAATAATGAAAAAATAGTAGAGAACAATTGTGTATACCGAGGAACAATTGTTTATAATGGGAATGCTACTATAAAAGTAACCGAAGTTGGTAATGAAACAATTTATGGCAAACTTGCTAGCGAACTTCAAGAAAGCGAACCAATTAGTCCCTTAAAATTACGTTTAAGAGGACTTGCTAAAATTATTAGTAAAATTGGTTATATCGGAGCAATTTTAGTTACTTTTTCTTATCTTTTTTCTGTAATAGTTATCGAAAACAATTTTGAACATTCGGCTATAATAAATACTATAACTAATTTTGAATTTATGTTTAATGCCTTATTATATGCTTTAACTCTAAGTGTTACGATTATCATTGTAGCTGTACCAGAAGGACTTCCGATGATGATAACTTTAGTTTTATCAAGTAACATGAAACGAATGCTTAAAAATAATGTTTTGGTTAGAAGGTTAGTAGGTATCGAAACCGCTGGTAGTCTAAATGTTTTGTTAACTGATAAAACAGGGACTCTTACTAAAGGAAAGTTAGAAGTAACCGAATTTATTAGTGGCAATTTAAAAAGTTATAAAAAAATTGAAGAAATAAAAAAACAAAAGTTTTATCCAAAAATTTATCAATCTTTTTATTATAATAATGAAAGTGTTTTTGATGAAAAAAAAGAAGCAATTGGGGGAAATACAACGGATCGGGCTTTATTAAAATTTCTTAAAAATAAAGAAGACTTTGATTCTTTTAAAATTCTTCATAAAACTCCGTTTGATAGCCAAAATAAATATTCGATGGTTAAAATAAACAATTATGAAAAAACGACCTTTATTAAAGGAGCCTCAGAAAAAATTTTATCAAAGTGTACAAAATATTTAGATGAAGAAAACAGAGAAAGAATTCTTTTAAACAAAAAAGAGCTAGAAGAAAAAGTTAATTCTTTAACCAAAAAAGGTTCCCGTATTTTAGTTATGGCCTATACAAATAAAGAACTAGATTCTTCTGGCTTTAATAATTTAGTTTTATTAGGAATAATCTCTATTAAAGATGAACTAAGAGAAGAAACTAAAACGGGTATCAATCTAATTAAAAATGCTGGCATTGATATTATAATGATTACAGGGGATCATAAAGATACTGCAATTGCTATCGCAAAAGATGCTGGTTTATTAACAAATCCTCATGACTTAGTTTTGACCAGTAATGAATTAAATTTGATGAGTGATGAAGAAATAAAAAAATATTTTAAAAAAATTAAGGTTGTAGCCCGTGCACTTCCTAAAGACAAAAGTCGTTTAGTAAAAATTTTAGAAGAAATGGATTTAGTTGTGGGAATGACAGGTGATGGAGTTAATGATGCTCCAGCATTAAAAAAAGCTAATGTTGGTTTTGCCATGGGTAGTGGAACTGAAGTTTGTAAAGAGGCTAGTGATATTATAATATTAGATGATAATATATTATCAATTAGCAAAGCAATTCTTTATGGACGAACAATTTTTAAAAGTATTCGTAAATTTATTATTTATCAATTAACTTGTAATATATGTGCTTTATTTGTTTCCATCATTGCTCCTTTTATTGGGATTAATACTCCAATTACCATTATTCAAATGTTATGGATAAATATGATAATGGATACTTTTGCCGGACTGGCCTTTTCCTTTGAGCCTCCTCTAAAACGCTACATGAATGAACCTCCTAAAAATAAAAATGAAGCCATTATGAATAGTTACATGTATAAAGAAGTAATTATTACTGGGTTATATTCTGCAATATTATGTATTCTATTTTTAAAATTACCTTTATTTAAAAGTTTAATTCGGCCTGGAAATAATTATGCTTATTTAATGACTGCCTATTTTGCTTTATTTATTTTCATTGGCGTTTTTAATGCTTTTAATGCTCGTACAGAAAGATTAAATTTATTTGCTGATCTTAAACAAAATAAAATATTCATATTAATAATTTTATTTATTGTAATAGTTCAAATTTATTTAATTTATCATGGGGGAGAGTTATTTCGTACTTATGGCCTCACATTAAAAGAATTACTTCTAGTTATATTTTTATCTGCTACAGTAGTTCCGATTGATTTAATAAGAAAAATTTGGATTAGAAAAAACAATGGCATATCTAGTGTATAAATTTTTTAGATACTTTAAATATAGTATCTTTTTTAATTGAAAAAAAATAAATAGATTATTTTACAATCCATCACTTATTTAAATTTCATTTTGTTTATAATTGTAGTACAATAAATATAAAGAATAAGGAGAGATTAAAATGCAATATATAAAGACAAAGCCAATGAACCCTTGGCAAGGAATATTATTTGGCTTAATATTTGCTGTTGTTGGAATAGGTTTATTATTATTTTCAGTATCAACTATTAAAAATTATAATGAGAAAAATAAAACATATAAAGAAATTATGGCTGAAGTAATTGATTATGCTTACAATAATGATGGATTAGAAGCTATTATAGTTGAGTATACTATTGATGGAAAAACTTATAGAAAACAATCTAATTCATATTCTAATATGCCTAAACAAAAAGGTACACAAGTTAAAGTAAAATACAATACTAATGATCCAAGTGATGCAATATGGGCTAATGATAGTACAAATATTGTGTTACCAATTGCTGGGGGAGTATTTACATTAATAGGTATAATTATTGTTGCGACTAGTTTAAAAAAAATGAAAAGTATAAAAGCTACCCCAACTATTAAACAATCTAAGGGATTATATAATAGTGCTGATGTTGTTATTAGCCTTCAAAATGATCAAAATTTAGAACAATTTTCTCAAAATCAACAGCCAGTAAGTCAATCACAATCATCTATTGCCAATCAAGTTCAAGATACTTTTAACCAAAATAGCAACTTCATAAAAGAACAAGATCAAACTAATAATCAAAATAATACAAATTCAAATTTATAGGAGGTAAAAAATTATGTGGATTTATATTTTAATAATAATTATAGTTATAATTGTTATTTACGCTTTTGCTTTATATAATAGTTTTGTAAAGTTAAATAATAAAGTAAAAGAAGCATTCTCGACAATGGATGTATATTTAAAAAAAAGATGGGATTTAATTCCGAATATAGTAGAAACAATTAAAAGTTATGCTAAACATGAATGTGATACTTTAAAAGAAGTAATAACTTTAAGAAATAGTGCTTATGATAGTATGTCAGATGATGATAAGATTAAAACAAATGAAAAAGTAGCAGCAAGCATTAATAAAATTATGGCGCTTTCTGAAAGTTATCCAGATTTAAAAGCCAATGAAAATTTTAAAGATTTAAACAAAGAGTTAACAAAGGTGGAAGATGACATTGCTAATTCACGAAAATATTATAATGGGGTTGTTAGAATTTTTAACAATAAAGTCGAAATGTTTCCTAGTAATATTTTTGCTAGTATTTTTGGATACAAAAGAAAAACAATGTTTGAAGCAAATGTAAATGAAAGAGAAAATATAAAAGTAAAATTATAATGGAGGAATAAAAAATGCCAAAAATATTAAAAAAATCTTTTTTTATGATCTTATTAATTATTTCTATAGTTTTTCTTCCAAATAGAGTACATGCTTTAACTACTGAATATAAGAGTATTAATGAAGAGATTACATCTTTAAATGATGATAATAGTAGTTTTCAATTTACAAAAGTAAATTTCACAAATTTGTCTACTTCAGAAAATCCAGCTTTTGGACTTTCTGGAGTAGTTTATAATGGCAATAAATATGATGTTTCATTTATGGCTACTGCTTCCTATTATGATTCAAATTATAATTTAATTGCCACAACTAACAATAATCAATTTGTACCTGCTGGAGAGTATAATTCATATAGTCATATGACCAATTTAAGTGAGATAAAAAGTGGGTACACAGCAAACGATATTGTTTATTATAAATTAGATGTTCAAATCAATAAAAAAGAAACAACAAATAATAATAGTAATATAAATACCCCAAGTAAAAATTGGCAATATAGGTCCTATGATTATGTAATTGATAAATATAATATAGATATTATTGTAAACGAAAATAATACTTTTGATATTACCGAAACTATTACAGCTTATTTTAATGTCCCTAAACATGGCATATACAGAACTCTTCCCTTAAAAAATAATATTACCAGATTAGATGGAACGAAATCAAAAAATCGAGCTCAAATATCTAATTTAAGTGTTGATAATGAATATACGACTTCAAGAGAAAATGGTCAATATAAAATAAAAATCGGTTCTCTTAGCCAAACATATACCAAAGAGCAAACATATGTTATTAAATATACGTATAATATTGGAAAAGATCCCTTAAAAGATAAAGATGAATTATATTACAATATAATTGGTGATTCTTGGGATACTGTTATTGGCAATGTGTCATTTAGTATTACAATGCCAAAAGAATTTGATAAAAAATTGCTTGGATTTTCTACAGGACCTTTAGGATCAACAACTAATAGTAATGTAGAATATACTATCAAAGGAAACAAGATAACAGGAAACTATAATGGCATTTTAAAAGCCCAGGAAGCATTAACGATAAGAGCTGAGTTGCCTGAAGGATATTTTGCTGGTGCCGGATTCGATATAAATCTTATGGATTATATAATGTTTTTAATACCCTTACTATTTTTGGGAATATCAGTATTTTTATGGTATAAATTTGGTCGCGATGAAATGGTTGTAGAAACAGTGGAATTTTATCCTCCCAGAGAGTTTAATAGTTTAGAAATAGGATTTTTATATAAAGGTAAAGCGACAAATGAAGATGTTACATCGCTACTAATATATCTAGCCAATAAAGGATATCTTAAGATTACTGAAACAGAAGAAAAATCTCTATTTTCCAAAACAAAAGATTTTAAAATAACGAAGTTAAAAGAATATGATGGTGATAATATTAACGAACAAATTTTTCTAAACGGATTATTTACTAAACAAGAATCTTTTACATTATTTAACAAAGATAAAGAAGAATCTACATATGATATAAATGAAGTAACTTCTATGGATTTATATGATAACTTTTATATCACGATGAGAAAAATATTATCAAATATTAATAATAAAGAAAATAAGAATAAAATATTTGAAAAGTCTGCTTCTAGAAAAACTATATTTGTTATTTTAATGATTATAGCATCATTTTGTTTAATCACTATACCACCAATCTTTACTTACGGAGAACCTTTTAATTTAATATTTGCCTTATTATTTCCTGGGATAGGATTTTCATTAATGTGTTCCGTTATTTTGACCGAAACTATTTCTGTAAATGAGAGAGCTGATTTATCAATTGTTGCAAAAATAATTCCTCTTGTTTGTTTAGGAATATTTGGAGGTATACCTTGGGCATTTTTAGTATTACCAGCATTATTGCAAGATTTCACTTATTTAATTGGATATATAATAGGTTTAGGCTGTATTTTTGGCATGAATATATGTTTAAAATATTTGCCCAAAAGAACTCCTTATGGAAATGAAATGTTAGGTAAATTAAAAGGCTTTAGAAATTTTCTTGAAACCGCTGAAAAAGATAGATTAGAAGCCATGGTTGAGCAGGATCCTACTTATTTTTATGATATCCTTCCTTACACTTATGTTTTGGGTGTATCAGATAAGTGGATTGAAAAATTTGAAGCTATATCTTTAAAAGCTCCATCTTGGTATGATAGCTCTACAGGTTTTAGTATTACAACATTTGGCGCTTTTATGAATAATACCATGGTATCTGCTGAGAGTGTAATGTCATCTAGTCCTTCTAGTGATAGTAGTAGTTCTTCTGGTGGAGGCTCATCAGGAGGCGGATCCGGTGGTGGTGGGGGTGGATCTTGGTAATAAGTTATTTTTACAACCACCATTTAAAAACAAAAACCAAGTCAAAAAATAAATAACACTTTTAAAAGAGGTGTTATTTTTTTATATAATTTACAATTGGATCAATAACTTCTATAAAACCATTTATAAAAAATAAAAATCCTATCATTGTTCCATTATTATCCGAAGCTATTAAAAGATTTAAGGCTGTAAGTAAGCCACTAATAACAAATATTATTAAAGTTGTAATTTCTAATATCCACATTTTATCTTTGTTATCATGGTAATAATCTGCTTTTTTTAACCGAATAAAAGATTGGGCAATGACAAAAGTAAATACTAATAAAGCATAAGATAAAGAAGAATAATTTTTTACATAAAATAGAAAAATAAATAAAACAAAACTTGTAAGAGCAGTATATAATCCTTCATAATCTTTAGTTTTAAAATTTAAAATAAATCTTCCTATACTAATAAGACTATATGATAACAAAATAAATTTCAAAATCCATAAAAAATCGCTGATTTTAAAGATAGGTAATATTAATGCTATAATACTAATAAATATTAAAAGAATACCAGTTATTAAATCAATTTTTATTTTCATAATCCCACGTCCAAATTTATCATATAAAAATCCTAAAAAAATGTCAATTTAAAATAATAGAGACAAATGCCTTATCAGGAATTTAACCTAAGAATAATATATCTTAGAGGAGGAAAAATAATGTTGTTTGAAAATGATAATTACGATATTGATATTTTATCACTTGCTGGTTTTAATTTTGAAAATGAACCAAAATATTTTAATCAAACTGATCCATTAGTTAATACTAAAGAAGGCTTTTTAAGAGGGAATATGTTTAAAAATGAATATGTTCCTTATAAAAACATGCAACCTTGTATGTTAAAACCATCTTCTGAAAGAGAAGCCTTACTTTTTAGAATAATGGAAATAGATTTTGCAATTAATGATTTAAATTTATATCTTGATTTACATCCCGAAGATAAAAACATGTATGAAAAATTTAAAAAATATACTCAAGAATGTATAGAATTAAAAGATCAATATGCTAGAATGTATGGCCCATTAACATTAGATCAAACTATGTCTAATAATTATGAATGGATGAAAAATCCATGGCCATGGGATAAAAGAGGAGGTAGCATGTATGTTTAAATATATGAAAACTACTAATTATCCTATTAACATAAAAAGAAAAGATTTAAAAATGGCGAAATATTTATATACTCAATTTGGCGGAGCTAACTCTGAACTTGCAGCAGCACTACGTTATTTTAGCCAAAAATTTTCCATGCCTGATGAAAAAGGGAAATCTCTACTTAATGATATCGCTACCGAAGAACTTGGTCATGTTGAAATGATTGCCACAATGATTAAACAGTTAACCGAAGGAGCAAGTGTTGAAGAAATGAAATCTGCTGGACTTGGCGATATTTATTCTGAACATGGTATGGGTGTATATCCTTCAAATGCTAGTGGAGTACCTTTTACTATTGCTTATGTTTCAGTAACTGGCGATATTTTAGCCGATATATCTGAAGATATGGCAGCAGAAGAAAAAGCTCGTGCTGTATATGAAAATTTAATAGAACTTGCAACTGATGAAGATGTTATTGGACCACTTTTATTTTTAAGACAAAGAGAAATAATTCATTTTAATCGTTTCAAAGAATTATATAAGTATTATAAAAAGAAAGGCTATTAAGTCTTTTTTGGTACTATAAAAGTGTAATAATTAATTACAGAAATGTGATTGAATATTACACTTCTTTTTATTATGATTGATGTGATTGGATAACGTTGGTCTTTTAGAGATAAAGTTCTCGTAAACAAAAGTGTTATCCAACCTTCACATAATATATTCGTTTAAGCAAGTTGAGATTGAAACAGTTCTCGTGTAAAGAGCCAAAATGAGGATATGTAGAGGAGTTGGAACCAATCATAATTAAAAGAATAGGAAGGAAAAGAAAATGAAGTATGGAGTTGGAATTGATATTTCAAAGGGAAAAAGCACAATAGCTATACTATCAGTTGCTGGAGAAGTAATTGAAGAACCATTTGAAAT
>CAOLUI010000009.1:0-31851 GCA_948479395.1 uncultured Bacilli bacterium
TACCTTTTACAAAATTAACTGCACAACAATTGTGCACTTTCAAATTTATATTACATAATTAAAAATATTATTGTAAAAAAGAAAAAATAGTATAATTTTTCTAAAAGTATGATATAATAATAATACCTAAAGGATATAGTTTGTCTTATATAAAACCGACTATGGATATGCTTGGGAATCTAATTGGATTGTGGTGTTGAATACCAGCCCATTAAGTGTTGTTGGAATCCTAAAACAATTCATGTGATGCCCACCTCGCGTGAGCGGGTTTTTATCCAGGCAGACTTTCCTTTGGGTTTTTTATTTTGAGGTGAATTCATGTTTGATAGAACATTAAAATTAATAGATCAAAACTTATTGAAAAAAATAGGTTTACAAAAAGTATTATTAGTCGGAATAGGAGGAGTAGGGAGTTTTGTCTTAGAAAGTCTAATTCGTTCTGGTTTTTTAGATATTACCCTAATAGATTCTGATTCTATTGAAAAAAGTAATTTAAATCGGCAAATAATTTCAACTAAAACCAATTTAGGGAAATTAAAAATCGAAGAAGCCAAAAAAAGGGGATTAAGCATTAACCCCCAAGTTCAAATTAAAACTTTTCCTATCTTTTTAGAAAAAGATAATTTTAATTTAATTATAGATCAACAATATGATTACATAATTGATGCTTGTGATACTATAACTACTAAAATATTATTAATCGAATATGCCCTAAAAAATAATATTAAGATAATATCTTGTATGGGAACCGCTAATCGACTAGATCCTCGAAAATTAGAGATTACACGCCTTGATAAAACTCAAAATGATCCCTTAGCTAAATCAGTCCGTCATCTCTTAAAAAAGCGTAATTTATCCTTAAAAATACCTGTTATCTGGAGTCAAGAAATACCAATTAAGAATAAAGAATTAGGCTCTATGATTATGGTTCCCGCTACTGCTGGAATACTCATAACTTACTATCTTATTAACGAAATAAAAAAGGCGACTACAACTTAGTCGTTTTTGCTTATTAAAACATCTATCAATTTTTGGGGTTTTAAATCATTATTTAAAATCTCATAAATAGTATTAATAATAGGGCATTTAACATGCTTTTTTTTCAATATATGATACATAGCATTTACTGTATTAACTCCCTCAACAGTATTTTTTTCCAAAAACTTTTTCGCTTCTTTTTTATTGCCTTTTTTCCCAATTAATTCTCCATAACTATAATTACGACTTTTATTAGAACTGCAAGTTAGAATTAAATCCCCAAAACCAGCTAAAGAATTTAAAGTTTCTAAACAAGATTTATAGGCGTATAAAACATTACTTAATTCTTCATAAACAGCTTTTAAATAAAAAGCTTGTGTACTCTCATGATTTCCTAAACCATTAATAATTCCAGAACCAATAGCATAAATATTTTTCACACAACCACAAATAGCTACTCCTGTTAAATCAACACTATCTTCAATATAAAGATCCTTAAAATCAAAAGCTTTCTTAATAATTTCTTTTCCTTTTTTATCTTTACTTGCAAGAGTAAAACCGATAGGCTCTAAATTAGCAACATCAATCGCAAAAGTAGGTCCTGCAATAATCGATACTTTATTTTTTAAAATTTTTTGCCCAATTTCATAATTTAATTTTTTACTAGTAGTTGCTAAGCCTTTAGTTGCAATACAAACTGGTATATCAGGATCAATTATTTTTTTTAAATCCTTACAGACACTTTCTAAATATTCCACACCCGTTACTAAAAATACTAATTCTACTTCATCAATAGCTTCTTGATATTCATTTGTTACTTTTATATTTTTAGGAATTGAACGATCCTTAAAAATGGTATTTAACTTTTTCGTTTTCTTAAAATCTTCTACTAATTTTTTATTTTCACTCCACATTATAATTTCATTATCTTTATTACTAGCAAGAGTAATAGCAATAGAAGTACTGAATACTCCAGTTCCAATAATTCCAACTTTCATTATTATTTTCCACCTTTCATTTCTCTATGAATTTTATTTATATTGATTTCATATTTATTATTTTTAAATTGATAATACTTCTTGTCTTTTATATTATTTGGTAAATATTCTTGAAATACCCAATCGTTTTTATAATCATGAGGATATTTATAGGTTGTACTACTAGTTTTAATATGGTTCGGCACATTTCCTGTATTACCTGATCTAATATCATTTATTGCCGCCTTAATAGCTAAATAAGCACTATTACTTTTCGGTGACAAAGCCATTTCTGTTACTACTACTCCTAATGGAATAACGGCTTCTGGTAAGCCAACAAGTTCAGATGCCTGAATTGCTGCCATAACTTTAGGTCCAATCCCTGGATTTGCAAGACCAATATCTTCATAAGCTATAACACTCATTCTCCGATAAATACTATCCAAATCTCCCGCTTCTAAAAGCCTTGCCAAATAGTGGAGAGCAGCATCAACATCACTTCCCCGAATCGATTTTTGAAAAGCACTTAAAACATCATAATGCCCATCTTCGTTTTTATCATGAAAAAAGACTGGTTTATTATTTATAGACTTTATTAAATCTAAATCAATTTTTTTCTCTTTAGCAGCGGAATAACAAACTTCTAATAAATTAATTGCACTTCGAAAGTCCCCAGAAGAAACTTGCGCTATATGTCTTAAACTCTCATCATCTATTATAATATCTTCTAATTTTTCACAAGCTTTTTTTAATCCTTCAAAAATATCTTTTTCACTTAGTTCATGCAATTCGAAAATTTGAACTCGACTTCGAATAGCAGGATTAATTTTATGATAAGGATTAGATGTTGTAAGACCTATTAAAATAATTAATCCACTTTCAATATAAGGCAATAGTAAATCTTGTTTATCTTTATTCATCCGATGAATCTCATCAATAATTACTATCATTTCGCCTTGCATTTTTGCTTCTTCTATCACAATATCAAAATCTTGTTTTTTATTAATCACAGCATTTAAAAAGCGATGAGGTCTATTAAGTTCTTCAACAATAGCATTAGCAACGCTAGTTTTACCAATCCCTGGTTTTCCATATAAAATAAAAGAAAATATTTTATTATTCTTCACCATATTTGATAAAACTTTATTTTCACCTACTAAATGAGTTTGGCCAATAATATCACTTAACTTTTCTGGTCTCATAATATTCGATAATAACTCCAAATTTATCACCAATTTGATTATACCATTTTTTTCTTAAATTTAACTATCTTTTAAAATAATTTCCTTAAATTAATTCGAAAAAACCAAATCATTTTCTAAAAGTCTCGTATATCCCTTTAAAGATTCCGGATAAAATTTTACAAAATCAGCAAAAAACTCATTTAAATCCACTTTTCGACCATTAATATATCTTATATCACTATTCATATTAGCCGATAATTCCTCTAATAATTCTTGATATTTTCCGCCATTAATTCCTATATTCAGTTTATTTAAATATTGGACATATTTTTTTAAGCCTTCATAATTAGCTTCTTGTTCATATGATAAATAAATATAATTTTCTTCAAGATAATTATCACAAAAATTAACTAATAAATTATCTTTTAATTCTCTAATCCCTAAATCACTATCCAAAAATTCATTTCCGTTAAAAACATTCTTCCACTGAGACGTATGACTCACTTCATGAAATATTGTAAATAAAACATCACTTACGCCTCCAAAATATAAATCTTTGATTCCATCCTCTAAAATTTTAATAATATTTTCAAAACTTATCGCTAAAACTGGTCGATCATTCCCAAATATCTCCTTATCCCCAATAATACAAATTGGATTAGTATAATATTCCCTCATTAATGATTTTGTAAATCGCTTCATTACTTCTATAAAAGCATCATAACTAATATTTTCCTTTCCTAAAAGTGCATTTCGAATAAAATAATCATATAATAATTCTGGAACTTCTTCTTCACAATATATTAGAGTTTCTAAAGTATTAATTTCTAAAGCAGTTAATTTCACTTCTAAATTTCGCAATTTAATAATAATTTGAGAAAGAAATTGATTATATATAAATTCATAATTATACATATCTAATAATTCATTTATATAAGAAATCTTCTTATCAGAAATAGAATATAATAAATTAAATAGTTTATTTATAGGAACGCTTTCTAAAGGTAAATTTTTTAAAATAGAAGTAACTCGATAAATTATTGTTTCTAATTTGTTAATACTTTCTGTTAATTCAGAGTTAACCATTCTACAATATTTACATCTATCTTCTATATAAGTTCCCCCACAACAAGGGCAAGAGCTAATTTTTCTAATTTTCTGTCCCACAAACCAAGTTTCTTCATAAAATTTTTCTATAATATCATCAAAATATTTTCTATATTCATTCATATAAATTAACTTCCTTTATTATTCCTTTTTCATAAAAGTAAAAATATTATATCATATTTAAATCTTTGAAATTCTATCACTTTCCGCTATAATATAATTAAGGTGAGGTTATGACTAATCAAGAATACTATACTAAATACTTAGACTATTTAATATTTGAACGTAAATTATCAAAAAATACCATTGCCTCCTATCAAGACAATTTAAAACGCTTTGAAACCTTTTTAAATGGAAAAAAAATACCTAATTTAAGCCGAAAAGATATTGAAGATTTTTTAAATTTTAACAGTAATATGGCAGAGAAAAGTCGAGCTCATTATATCACCGTTATTAAAAACTTTTATGAATTCTTAAGCCTAGAAGATCTAATTCAAAATAATCCTTGCGAAACCATTAAAATGCCCAAAATAAGTAAAACTCTTCCTCCATATTTAACAGAAAAAGAAATTGATAAACTACTTGATATTAAGCTCGAAACCCCATTTGATTATCGGAATAAAGCCATGTTAGAACTCTTATATGCCACCGGAATAAGAGTGAGTGAATTAATCAATTTAAAACTAAATAATCTTGATTTACAAAATGATTTAATTCGAGTAGTAGGAAAGGGGAGTAAAGAAAGAATTAGTCCTATTAGTGATATAGCGGAAAAATATTTAAAAATCTATATTTCTGAATATCGCAATCAATTATTAAAGAAAAAAAATAGTGAATATCTTTTTATTAACAACTTTGGCAATCCTATATCTCGTCAAGGATTTTTTAAAAACTTAAAACAGATTGCCAAAAGACAGGGAATCGATAAAGAAATAAGCCCTCATACACTAAGACATTCTTATGCAACTCACTTACTTCAAAATGGCGCCGATTTAAGAGTAATTCAAGAACTATTAGGCCATAGTGATATAACTACTACCCAAATATATACTCATCTACTAAATGATCAAATAAAAAAAGATTATTTCAATTATCATCCTCGTGCCAAAAAATAAAAAAATACGTTGCATGATATGGTATGCAACGCTAAAATATTTTTTTAATTAACGACTTTGTTCATTTTTGCTAGATCTATTGTTTCTAGAATTTTCTTTTTGATTATTATTTTGATTATTTCTATTATTTCTAGAGTTTTCTTTTTGATTATTTCTAGCATTATTATTATTTTTATTCATAATTTCTTTACCTCCTATCTTTATTATGTACTTTTTATTCTAGATAATTCATAAATTATAGTGGTGATATTATGGAAATAATTGGTCCTTTACTAGTTTCTACCATTACAGGTTTATCTACTATTTAAAGTACTTTTATTATTTTTTAATTTTAACAATATTATTTTCTATTAAATATCTTATTACTAAGTTAGGTATTATAAACATGAAATGCTTTACAACTTTACCGAAGATTTTTTTAATATAGACTTTTTTAAATATCTATTTTTATTTGATAGGAAAAAGTTTTCTTATTGAAGAAATAATGTATCATATTACAAGAGAGAAGGTAAAAAATGAAAGATAATTTTGAAAAAATATATTCTAGAAAAGATGGAAGGCATGAAATTAAATACTATTATGGCTACAAATATAATGGTACAGTAAATTATAATTCAGTATATGGTAATAGCGAAAAAGAAGTATTAGATAATTATCATAAATTAATGAAAAATTATTTAGCTAAACATGATTTACTAATAACTAATATATGATAAAACATATATTGGATATTATATAAATAATTGGCTAAATAATATAAAAATTAAAAATAAAAAGTCTACATATTCTAATTATCAATATATAATTAAATCTAGAATCGCTCCACAATTTGCTAAAATTAAAAAGAAAATGTTATCTATAGAAATTATTAATAAATTTACATCTAATTTATTAGTAGAGGGGTTAGCCGAAAAAACCATTAAAGACATTTTAATCATTTTACAACAAATTTTAAAATATGGAAATATTAATATTAAAATTCCTATGCCAAAAGTATCTAAAAATGAAATTCAAATTTTAAAAAAAGATGAACAATCAAAGCTTGAAAAAGATTTGATTAAAAATTTGAGTGAAAGAACTTTTGGTATTTATTTTTGCCTTTACACGGGAATAAGAATTGGCGAACTTTGTGCCCTACAATGGAAAAATATAGATTTAATAAATAAAAAAGTTATAATTAAAAAAACATTAATTAGAATAAAAAATCTAGATGATAAAGCTAAAAAGAAAACAATCATTATTATAGATGAGCCAAAATCAATTAGAACAAAATAACAATGTTGATTGCATTTCAAATACCCCAATTAAAGAAAGTAATGAAAAATCAACACTTGCAAAAGAAGATTATATAAGAATAATGGAATTATTAAAAACATCAAATTTTGGGCAAATGTTAAATGTTTTAACGCCTAAAGAAGCAATAATAGTTTGTTTAAGATTCGGTTATATAGATGGCAAATATTTTTCATCCGATTCAATTGCCGAATTCTTAGGAATAGAATTAAGTGAGGTAATAGAAAGCACAAAAAAAGCATTATTATTATATAAAAACTGTATAAATGAATTTATAGATAGAGCAGTTGAATACACACTTATAAATACCAAATAGTAATGTAGCATATAGCTTAAATACTAAAAATATTTTTTAGGCATAAAATTCATTAGGTGAATTTTATGCAATTTTTAATGCCATTACTTATTTCTAGCATTGCGGGATTATCAACAACTTTTGGTGCTTTTATTATCTTTTTAAAAATCAAAAAAGAAAATATTAATAAATTTATAACTATTTGTTTAAGTTTTTCTCTAGCCATAATGATTGGGATCAGTTTAACCGATCTTATTCCCAGCTCCTTAAATATATTATTAAAAAAAGATCTTAATAAAGGAATAATCATATCTATTATTGCTTTTTTGACCGGAACATTTTCCATTAAATATCTTATTACTAAAATAACTAAAATTAAAAATAACACTAATAGTTTATATAAGCTTGGTATTTTAAACATGATTGCATTAATGCTTCATAACTTTCCCGAAGGAATAGCCACCTTTTTAAGTTCATACCAAGATTTAACGGTTGGCATTCATTTAGGAATAGCTATTATGCTCCATAACATTCCCGAAGGAATTAGTATCGCTGTTCCGATATATTATGCCACAAACAGTAAAAAAGAAGCTCTAAAAAAAACTTTAATTTCTGGATTTGCTGAACCAATAGGAGCTATATTAGCCTTTATTTTATTTAAAAACTTTATTACTAATGAATTTATCAGTTTAATTCTTTTATTAGTTGCAGGTATTATGATTACTATTTCCATTGAAGAAATATTTCCTGAAACGCTAAAATATCAAGAAAAAAAGGCGTTATTAAAAGGATTATTATTAGGTATTATCTTAATTCTTTTAAATCACTTTTTTTTATAAGGAAAAAATCAAATGAAAAAAATAGGTATTATATTACGTGATTATATTAGTTTATCCCAAAAAACTTTATTAGCTATTCATCAAGACTTAATTACTTACTTATCTAGATATCCTCTTGAAATTATTTGTCTTCCTCTTAATTTTAATAATAATTTAGAAACCGAATTTAATAGTGTTGTAAAGACAATTAATAATTGTCAAGGTATCATTTTACCTGGAGGAGCTAATTATCATGATGTCGACTTTAAAATAGCCAAATATCTTCATGAAAAAAACATTCCAACATTAGGTATATGTTTAGGAATGCAAATCATGGTTTTAGCATTTAAGGACAAATAAAATTTCCTAGTAGTAATTTAACTATTAGTGCAATATCCTCAGACAATATTATTGAAGCTATTGAAGATCCTAATAAAAAATTCTTTATTGGTATTCAATGGCACCCAGAAAGCTTATTAAATGATCCTAATTCTAAAAAAATATTCGATTATTTTATAAAAACTATTTAAAAATAGAGTAGGTGAGAAAGAAAAAATAAGCTATATTCTACCCTATCCAGAAGAATAGAAGTACCTGAAAATATGATAGAGCCTGTTACTAAGAATTTTAATAGTTTCTTTAAGATATTTAATACGTTGCAATATCAGTATAAAGTTAATGATGTTTTATCTAATTACCTTAAATTAAAACGTAGATTTTAGATTTGGTAAATCTTGATTTACCAGAAGTTGATAAAGTTGTCTCAATACAAGATTATATAGAACAATAATTAAATAAATAAAAAGAGATATAATTTAGATGATATTTATATTTAAAATGCCAAAGTTAACATAATATATATTATATGAAATGATATAATGATAAATTATATATAGTATATTATTGTATTTTATAGATTATAATCAAAATTATTTCTTATTATTTAATACAGACCTATCACTAATTATCAGAATATTATCCTTTTCAAATATAACATATTTAGTTCTCTTTAAAATAAATCTTCCATATATCTTAATTTAACTTATTTCTATTTAATCCCCAATCATTTTATTTCTCTTCTCTCTTCACCAAATAGAGAAGAGGGGAGTTACTTTGTTTTAACATAAAAATTACAGCTTTGACATAAAGGATATATTCGTTTGTTTTCTTGAAAAGCTTTTATCATATTTATATATTTAGAAGAATTAATGACTTTTTCCAAATCATCATGAAAAATATTACCTAAAGAAATATAACCTTCATTATCTAGGCAACAAGGTACAATAGTACCATCTACTAAAATAGCAATATGATCTTTTAAAGCTAAACAATTACCTTGAAAAATATCCCCCTCTCCTAGCCTTCTTTCTGGCCAATCAAATGCCTCTTCTCTAGAAAAAAAAATATTAGATGCTAATGTCTGCTTTTTATTTTTATTTATTGAAACATTATAATGATTTTCTAAAATAGTTAAAATATTATCGCAATTATCGCGCCATATTCGATAATTAATGTAAGTTTTATTAGCCGCTAATTCATCGCATTTTTGAAATAAATTTAAAAAATATTTTTCTTTTGAAAGCTGTTTTTGTTCCTTAAAATCATGCAATGAAACATTTAATTGACGAACATTTAAACTATTTAAACGATTAATCAAAAAACCATTGGTTGTTATATTTACTTTAAAACCCTTTCTAGAAGCTATATCTATAAAATCATTTATTAATGGATGTAATAAAGGTTCTCCCATAACATGCAAATAAATATAATTAGTATAATCTTTAATTTTATCTAGTATCATATTAAAATTTTCCCAACTCATAAATTTTTTTAAGCGTTTATTTTGGGCACAAAAGCTACATGATAAGTTACAAATATTAGTAATTTCAATATATATCTTTTTAAATTTCATACTTAAAATAAAAAAGGCTTTTAAACCTTTCTTGATTCTATCTCAGCTATTTTTTCAATAATTTCTGCAGCATTTGCTTCATTCATTTCAGTATAGCCAAGTTCTTTTAAAGCTTGTATTCGAATAGTATTTAATTGCTGTGTTCGACTTAATTTTTCCTCATTTTTTTGTTCAATTTCTTGAACAAATCTTTTATGACTCTCAGCTAATTTACTACGACTAGCTCCCCCATTATTATAAAGTGTTAAAGCTGAATATAAAATACCTTCAAAAATAAATTGTTTATCCTCATTAAAACGATAATCCTCAGGATTAGTAAACCCTGTAGTTTTAGACATATAACCAAAAATATACTTAATTTCAGGAACATTATCAATTGATTGAACCATATGATACAAATATTCAATAGCATAATAATTTTCTTCTTTTTTACTCTCATCCAACAACTTTTCTTTTAATAAATAAGTTATATCAGCCAGTAAAGTTTGTTCTTCCTTGTTAAGTCCTTTTAAATCAAAATAATTATCTAAATCACTTGTTGATTTGACTCCTTGATTTAGCCTAGATTCTACTGCCATTAAATAATCGGTTGTTACCTTTAATGACTTAATTGTTCCTTCATCCCCATCATCTATATCTAATAATTTAAATAGCAAAAGTTTCTTTTCTTTGGGCCATTTATTTAAATCATCAAGTTCTAAATAATTATAAACCATCTGGCGAGAAACTCCTAAATACTTAGCTAATCTCACCTTTGAAATTCCTAATTCTTGTAAAAGCTCGTTTAATCTTCCCATGTCCTATCTCCTCTCGCATTTTACATTTAAATTATATCATTTAACACTTTTTTGTCAAGTGTAAATAGATGTAAACATTATAAATAAAAAAGCTTTTCTCCCTTTTTATAAACCTCTTTTATTATTCCACACCCTAAACACTCATCATCTAAGTATAAAACACAAGCTTGACCTGGAGTTACAGATTTAGTTCTTTTAGGATAATAAACTTTTATATGTTTGGAATCAATATACTTTAACGAAACTTCAACATCTTCTCCTCGATAACGAAATTTTGCTAAACATTTAAGCGGTCTTTCATCACTTATAAAATTCACATCTTCTATTAAACATTCATCACTATATAAATACTCACTGTCTCCAAAAGCCACATATAAAATATTATTTTTAACATCTTTCCCACAAACATAATGGCGTTCGTTAAAACCGCTAATACCAACATTTCTTCTCTGACCAATTGTATAATTCATTAACCCATTATGAATCCCAATTTCTTTCATATTACTGACATTTACAATTTTCCCTGGATTAGGCTTTAAATAATTTTTAATAAATTCTTGATAATTTCTTTCTCCGATAAAGCATATTCCTGTAGAATCTTTCTTTTTTGCTACATTTAAATTAATGCTTCTCGCTATTTCTCTTACTTTTTCTTTTTTTAAATTACCCACAGGAAATAAAACATCTTTTAACTGCTCTTTTTTTATCATTGCTAAAAAATAACTTTGGTCTTTATTTTGATCAATTCCTCGATATAATTTATTATTTTTTACTTGAGCATAATGACCAGTTGCCATAAAATCAGCACCTAATCTTTTAGCTTCTTTTTTAAATAAATCAAATTTAATAAATCTATTACATAATAAATCAGGATTAGGAGTCCGCCCCTTTTCTAGTTCCGCCAAAAAATATTTAAAGACAAAATCCCAATATTCTTTTATAAAATCTATTCGATGCAAAGGAATATTTAAAATTTTACAGGCTTCTTTAGCATCATTATAATCTTGTTCTTGGGGACATATTACTTCATTTAAATTAGGATTCCCATTAATATCATTATTTACCAAACTATCCCAATTTCGCATAAAAAGACCTTCAACTTCATAACCAGCTTTTTTTAATAAATAAGCCGCAACTGCTGAATCTACTCCACCACTCATTCCTACTATTACTTTTGTCATCAGATCACCCGAATTTCTTCTTTATTATAGCATGTTTAACCTAAAATAAAAATTAATAATTTATTAAATAAAAAATAAATCATTATATCATTAACAATAATTAAAAACGCTATTAAAAACATTTTTTTTAAAGTATGAAAAAAATATATTTTTCGCATCTTTATAAATCTAATATATTCTTTATAAAATTTCATCATAAAAATAAATAAACAACCTAATAATAATAAATATAATACCTTAATCAAAATAAAATAAACTCCCAAAAAATAAAAACATTTCATTTTATAAACTTTAAAAAAAATAGGTATTATAAAACCTAAACTAACCCCTTCTAAAAAAAGATTAATGATAAATATCAAAGGACTTAAAAAAATAAAATTAGATGCAATAATAATTAAAATAATACTTAAATGAATAAATATATTTTTTAAAGCAAAAACATTATGAGTGAACAATTTATCCATATTTAATATAATATTCTTTCTCAAAGTTAAATCTTGACTATAATAAAATAATATACCACTAATTATTCCAAAAAGAAAAATAATAACTAAAAATATTCCTATATTCTTATACATTTTTAAGCTTGTCCTTTTTTTATCCATTATCCTCACCTATTAAATAATATTTACACAGCAAAAAAAATATGTTAAATTTATTTATGTCAGAGGTGGATTAGATTGAAAAAAAGAACTAGAAAAATTATCGTTTGGATTATGTTATTTTTAATGATTAGTAGTTTCTTTGCTACAATCATTGGTTATATATTATCAGCTCGTTAACCTATAAAAATATAGGTTTTTTTCTTGTAAGATTATTAATATTATTATATAATATTATAGAGTAAGAAGGTATGGGTGACTTATGAAAAAAGAATTTGATTATGAAAAATTACCAGTTGTAGATATTGTTAATGAAATGATTTTAGATGCGGCCAAGAAAAATGCTAGTGATATTCATTTTGATCCAACTCCTACTATATTAAAGGTTCGTATTCGGGTTGATGGCGAATTAATTGATTATGCTGATGTTCCTGAAACTATCAAAAACCCCCTAGTTACCCGTATCAAGATTGTTTCTGGAATGAATATTACTGAATCACGTTTACCTCAAGATGGAGCTATTAAAAATGTTGTTGAGGGAGCCAATATTGATTTACGTGTCTCTACTCTTCCTACCGTTTATGGGGAAAAAGTTGTTATTCGTATTTTAGATTATAGCATGAGTACTGAAGGCCTTGAATCATTAGGTTTCTCTCCTAAAAATTATGAAAAGGTCAAAAAAATGATTGAAACCCCTAATGGAATTATTTTAATCACTGGAGCCACTGGTACTGGTAAATCAACTACAGTTTATTCGATGCTTCAAATTCTAAATACCTCAGAAAGAAATATTATTACTGTTGAAGATCCTGTTGAAATGAAATTGAATGGTATCAATCAAGTCCAAACAATGAGTGAAATTGGTTTAACATTTGCTAATGCTTTACGAAGTATCTTAAGACAAGACCCCGATGTTATTATGATTGGAGAAATAAGAGATGATGAAACCGCCCGTATTGCTGTTCGAGCTTCAATTACTGGTCATTTAGTTTTATCAACTATTCACACTAATAACTCACTAAATACCATTGAAAGACTTTTAGATATGGATGTAGAACGCTACTTACTAGGTTCGGCCTTAGAAGGAATTATCAGTCAACGTTTAGTCAAAAAATTATGTCCTAATTGTCGTAGTTCACGTGTTTCCACGGAATATGAAAGAAATGTTTTTAAAGAAGTCCTAGGTATGGATATTAAAGAAGTCTACACCCCTGTAGGTTGTAATGAATGTTTTAATGGATATAAGGGCCGTATAGCGGTTCAAGAAGTATTAAGAATTGATCAAGTAATAAGAGATGCCATAACTAATAATTACCATAAAGATGAATTAAGAAAATTAGTCTATTCTAAAGATAAAACAGCTACTCTATTAGAAGATGGCCTCTTAAAAGTAGTAGATGGATTAACCAGTTTTGAAGAAATTTTAAGAGTTATTGATATAGAAGATGATTTAGGTTCCGAAGAAACAACTATTCGTAACGCTTTAATTGGCAAAAGTGTTTCTCCTACTCCTTCAGCTAATAATAATGCGCCTACTACTCCACAACAAATTAATCCTAATTTAAATACGCAACCAACATCTAATATCTCATCATCTAAACCTTCTAATACTACACCTCAACCAACAAATCCTAATGCTTTAGAATTAGAATCCATAAAGATTGAAAGCCTAGGAGCTCCTGGTATTGATGTATTATAAAAAGAAGAATTAAATTGAGTTGAACCCCGTTTTTGGACAAAAGAAACGAGGTTTTTATATGAGTAAATTGAGTTATGAAGATAAAACTAATATTTATCAAAAGAAAATATTCATCTTACAAAGGAATTGGTAAAATAGCTGATAATTAAAGATTTATTTATCACCAATATTAGATGGATATAACGGCGAAGTAATATCCTATAATACTTCTAAATCACCTAATTTAGAACAAATAAATGACATGTTTAATAAAGCAAAGGTTTAATATTTCATTCAGATCAAAGTTGGCAATATCAACATCAATCTTATCAGAAAAGATTAAAGAATATATTAATTATTACAATTATGATAAAATTAAAGAGAAATTAAAAGGACTGTCTCCTGTAAATTACAGATTACAATCCTCTAATTAGAAACTATTCATAAACTGTCCAACTTTTGGCGAGGTCAGATCAAATCGTCTTTTTTTAAATAAAATAATTTAAATATTGGAATTTTTCTCCAAAATAAAATACTAAAAATAAACTACTTACCAAAAAAGGACCAAAAGGCAATTCACTATCTTTATTTAAAAACATCATTGCAACAGCATAAGGAAGAGCAATAAAAGTTGATAAAACTAAAGATATTATGGCAAATTTATAGCCTAAAATCATCCCTGGGAGAAAGAAAAACTTAATATCTCCACCGCCCAAAGATTCTTTTTTAAAAACTATATTACCAATCTGGCGAATTAAAAGCATTGTTATAAATGCTAGAATTCCTCCTACTAAACTAAATAAAGCTTCGTCTAAATCAAAATAAGTCCATTTTAAAATAAATACTAGAACAAATGCCACTATTAACGGGGAATCTAATATTATCATATATTGAAAATCAGTTATAAATATCAAGACTACCAAAGAAGAAATTATTAACGATATAAAAAATTCATAAGAAATATTAAATTTAAGATAACTAATTAAAAATAAAGTTCCTGTAAAAATTTCATATATTAAATATTTTAAGCTTATTTTTTGTTTACATTTATGACATCTTCCTCTTAAAACAAGATAAGACAAAATAGGAATTAATTCATAAAATTTTAAAGCATGTTTACAATTAGTACAATGACTTCTTGGTTTTATTAAAGATTCATTATTAGGTAGCCTAGTTCCTACAACATAGAAAAATGAGCCAAAAATAGCTCCTGTAATAAATATTAACAACGACATTATTTTTTCCCCCTAAGCTTCAAGTTGACTCATCAAACCAAACATTGGCACTATTACCGCCAAAATAATAATTCCAACCACTAAAGCGAGTGAAGATATTAATATAGGTTCAATAAAAGATTTTAAATTATTAACAATACTTTTATGCATTTCCGCATAATAATCACTAACTTTTTTCATCATTTCGGCTAATTGCCCTGTTGATTCCCCTGTAACTAACATATAATAAGCAACATCAGGAATAGCCCAGTGATCTTTAAAAGAAGTTGATATTTTATCTCCTTTAACAATATTATTAACTGTTTCTTCCATAATCTCTCGATAAATCTCATTATTGGTAATTTTACTTAAAATATCCATACTATCGGTTATAAAAACATTATTAGATAGCAAAGAAGAAAAAGTCTTGGTAAAAATCGTCATTTCTTTATAAATTATTATTTTACTAATAACCGGAAAATGCATTAAAGCATATTGAATATTCCTTCTAAACGCTTTAATTTTTCTAAAACATAAAATAAATACTACTATAAGAACTAATAATACTAAACCAATTGTCAGTATATTGGTTTTTAAAAAATTACTTAAATTAATAATAAAAATTGTTAAGCCATTTATTTGGGCATTAGACTCTTCATATATCTTCACAAACTGCGGAATTACATACATCAAAATAAAAGTTATTACTGCTGTTGCAAAGACCATTATAATAGTAGGATAAGTAATAGCACTAATCATTTGCTTACGAGTTTTTTCTACTTCTTCATAATAATTAGACATATCCGTTAAAGTTGCTTCTAGCTCTCCTGTTGCCTCCGCTGCTCTAATCATATTAATAAGTAAAGCTGGAAACATTGTACCTTGTTTTTCTAACGCTTTAGAAAAAGCCTCCCCCATTGTTAATTCATAAATAATTGATTGAAACGCTTTTCGATAATGCTTTTTATTACGCATTTGATTATTTAATATTTTAATTGATTCTGTTAAAGAAATCCCACTTTTTATGTAAGTAGAAAGTTGAGTTAACCAAAATAATAAATCTTTATTCGACATCTTTACAGCAAATAAACTAGTATCACCATAAAAAAATTCAATATACTTATCATTTCTAATCTCATAAACTGTATAAGCTTCTTGTAATAAAAAAGTATTAACATCTATCTTAGAATAACCATTTATAGTTCCTGTTTCTATTTTGCCATTTTTATTTTTGGCACGATACCAATAAACTTTTGGTGTTTTGCTTCTCTCACTTTTATCATTTTGTAATTCTTCTAATAATTTTAAACGCATCTTTTCTAATTTTGCATTTTGCCTTTTTCCACTCCATGAATTATCATACTTTTCTTGCTTTATTCGTTGCTTTTCTTCTTTACTTATTTTTGTTTTAGTTGGCACTATTTTCTTATTCTTTGAAAATAATAGTTTCCATCCATCAATTAAAATAAACTTTATTCCTTTGAAAGCTAAAAGAAAAATATCTATAAAAATTAAATATATATATTTAAAAGCCATAAAAAAGCCTAAACCAGGAAGCTTTAAAGCATTTACCTTTTCCTTATCATTAGAATCTTTTTTTTTCACATTAACTCTTCCTCTCTACTCTCTATATAGATAAAATTATATCATAAATACTCTTTATTTGACTATACAAAAATGAAATAATTATATTAAATTGCATAAAATATAGTAAGGTGATAATTATGTTCAATACTGGCGGTTTAACTAAAGGATTAAGCTTTATTAAAATAATAAATGGTCTTTCTAAAACTCTTCAAGTAGCTAATCAAATTATTCCTCTTTATCAAAAAGCCAAACCAGCTATCACAAATGCTCGTAATATGCTAGGAGTTTTAAAAGAAATAAATAAAACTACTCCCAATGATCAAAATAATAAAGTTAAAAGAATTAGTCCTGAAAAAGCTTCTCCCACAAAAAAAACAGGAACTTCTCCCACGTTTTTCTTATAAATATTTTTTTAGTAACTGTTTTTGATACCATAATTTAATTTTTTTGGGCCAATTTTTTAAACCTTTTATCTTTTCTAAAACTAAACTAAGTTCCTCAAACAAATAATTATAATAATCCTTATTTTCAAAATCATATTTTCCATATAATCTTTCTCTTTTATTTAATGATTTATATTCTCTTGTATAAAGACCTACTACATAATAGTGATTTTTTTCCCAAACCGTTTTTTCTTGTTGTAAATAAAAACCTTTTTTTCTCAAATTTAACCTTAAAAATTCTAAATTATTATTTGTTTGAATAATCAATTTTTTAATCGAAAAATCTTCTAAATTATCTATAATATGTAAAATAGTATGACTTCCCATTCCAGCTATTACAACAGTATCTATATCTTTATCTGAAACCATTAAAAGTCCATCAGATAAATAAGTTTTTATTTCTTGTTCCAAGTTTTTTTTTAAAATATTTTCTTGAGCTATTTTTAAAGCATTATGATTTATATCAGTCGCAATAACTTTTTGGCAGCAATTTTCTTCTTTTAAATAAATAGCTAAATAAGCATGATCACAACCAATATCTGCCACTTTATCTTCCTTTTTTATAAATGAAGCTATTAATTTTAACCTTTTACTCTTCATTAATCTGAAAGAAAATCCTTTAATTTTTTAGCTCTTGAAGGATGTCTTAACTTTCGTAGAGCTTTCGCTTCAATTTGCCTAATACGCTCTCTTGTGACATTAAATTTTTTCCCCACTTCTTCTAAAGTATGACTAGTTCCATCAATAAGTCCAAATCGCAGTTCTAAAACTTCTTGTTCCCTTTCTTGAAGGGTTTCCAAAACTGATTTAATTTCTTCTTTTAAGATTTCATTAGTTGCATATTCTTCTGGAGTCATGGTATTTACATCTTTTACAAAATCTCCTAAATGAGAATCATCTTCTTCCCCAATTGGTGTTTCTAATGAAACAGGATCTTGACTTATCTTAATTACTTCACGAACCTTTTCTACTGTAATGCCCATTTTTTTTGCAATTTCTTCCTCACTTGGCTCTCGATTTAACTCTAGAGTCAATTGTCTTTGAATACGGGCCATTTTATTAATTGTTTCTACCATATGCACAGGGACTCTTATCGTACGAGCTTGATCTGCTAAAGCTCTTGTTATTGCTTGTCTAATCCACCAAGTAGCATAAGTCGAAAACTTAAAACCTTTATCATAATCAAATTTATCAACGGCTTTCATTAATCCAATATTTCCCTCTTGAATCAAATCCAAAAATAATAAACCACGTCCCACATATCTTTTTGCTATACTAACTACCAAACGTAAATTAGATTCCGCTAAAATATTTTTGGCCAATTCATCCCCTACTGCCGCCTTTTTTGATAACTCTAATTCTTCTTCGGCTGATAAAAGACTAATTTTTCCAATCTCTTTTAAATACATTCTAACAGGGTCATTTATATTAACATCTTTTGTAATCTCATCATCATTTAATATTAATGGTTCGTCCTTTGTTAAATTTTTGGAACTATCTCCATCACTTTCCTCATCAGCTACAATCTCAATATCATTTTCCATAAAAAGATTATATAAATCATCTAGAGAATCATTATCAACATCTAAACCCTTTAAACTTTCTGCTAATTGTTCAAAAGTAATCATTCCCTTTTCTTTACCTAATTTTAATAACTCTTCTTTTCTCTCTTCAAACGTTTTAATAACTTTCAACTTTCACACTTCCTTTTTTAATTTCTACTAACTTCTTCGCTAATTCCATTTTTTTATTCGGATCAAATTCATTTTTCAATTCCTTCTTTAAACATTTTATTTCTTCCTGTTCCATTTTTTTCTTCAATTTTTCTAATAATTCAATCATTGCTTCATCACTTAATTCTTGAATCCTAACACTTTCTATTATATCCATAATTTCTTTTTTTAAATTTATTGTGGCAATATAAGTGATAAAATCTGCTAAATTAATCGTTTTATAAAGATTATAATAATAAAGTATTTCACTAGCTATCATTCTTTCTTTTTTTGTTGGGAAAAAGCCTAACCTTGTTTGATATAACTTAATATATTCAGCATCATTCATCATAAAATATAAAATTTCATTAGCTAATTTTTCATAAGTCGTTTTCTTTTTTTTCTCTTCTTCATTTTTTTCTGTTTTTACTTTAATTTTGCTATCTATTTTTAACTGTTCCTTTAAAACAGCATAAGAAATATTATAATCATTACTTAATTTTTGTAAAGTTACTTCTTTTAATATTTCATCTGGATTACTTTTTAAATTTTCAATTACCGTTTTAATATATTCGGCTAAATCTACCGCTGAATTTAAATTTTTGTTTTTCTTTAAATAATTTAATTTAAAATCCATAAATGATCCTGCATGCATAATATTTTCTATAATAGCTTCGGCATTATATTTCAAAATGTACTCATCAGGATCTTTGGCCCCGTTTAATCTAACAATTTGAATTTCAAAAGCCTCTTTTTCTAAAATATTTCCTAATCTATAAGTGGCGTCTTCTCCAGCCTCGTCATTATCTAGCATTAATACAATCTTAGCTCGCAATTTTTTTAAAGCTTTTATCTGTTCTTTAGTTAAACTAGTTCCCATTAAAGCCACTACATTTTTAATACCATTAGCATACATTCTAATAGCATCCATATTTCCTTCTACTAAAATTACTTCTTTTTTTAATCTAATAGTATCTTTAGCCCGATGATAATTATATAAAATATTTCCTTTCTTAAAAATAGCAGTTTCTTTTGTATTCAAATATTTTGGTTTTATATCACTTAAATAACAGCGCGCTGTAAAACCTATTACATTACCATCTAAATCATGAAGAGGAAAAACAATTCGATCTTTTAAAACATCATGCAACTTTAAATCATTATTATTTAATAAACCTAAATCTACTAACAATTTCTCAGAATAATCCTTTTTTAACAATAACTTAGTTAAAATATTATCATCTAATGCAAGTCCAATATCAAAATCCTTTCGCACATCTTCTTCTAATTTTCGTTCATTTAAATATTGAATTGCTTTATTACCAGCTTCAGTATTTAAATTATTTTGATAAATTTTCAATACTAAAGCCATTAAATCATATTCTTTTTGATTTTTTACTTCCTTTTGCGGTAAAAAATCAGCTTTAATACTTATTCCAGCTTTTTCCGCTACCAAACTAACTGCTTCTCCAAAGCTCACATTTAAATAATTCTCTATAAATGTGAACACATTTCCCGCCGCACCACAAGAGAAACATTTATACATTTGCTTTTCAGAAGAAACACTCATACTAGGAGAATGATCTTCATGAAAAGGACAAACACCAAAATAATTTTTACCTCTTTGATTTAGCGGTATATATGTAGAAATTATATCTACGATTGAAACAGAACTACGAATATTATTTATTTCTTCTGGTGATATAAAAGCCATAGAAATAGCCTCCTAATCTTATATATTACACCGACTAGACAAATTTCCTTTTTTTTAAGCCAAAAAAATACAAATTTCTTAAAAAATTTGTATTAATTTAACTTTTTTTCTAATTTCCCTTGATAAACAGCCGAAATTATTAAATGTAAATCAGTTGTATTCTTTTTACAAGTAACCAAAGAAAGCGTTTTCGTATTATATCTATTTATTTTAACATTACCATCTTTCTTATCTTCATATATATTTATAATTCGAAATAAAAAAGTTTTTTTCTTGCTAATTATTTTAATTTCATCATTTATTTTTAATTTATCTAAATTTTTAAAATAACTAATATCCGCATTTCCTGAATGAGAAGCAATAATTATATTAGAAAATTCACTTTTTAAATCAGTTGAGATAGGATGCAAATAAAGACCATATTTTAATTCGTTATATAAAGAATTTTTGGCATATATCTTTTCTTTCAAATTAATACTTGAAATAATTAAAGTTCCATAAACATCTTCATTACTTTTTAAAACATTAAAATTAGCTAACCATATTAATAAGATAAATCCTATTACCAGATTATTACTTTTTATAAACATAATAAAGATTTCCTATTAAAAATAAAATCAACAACAAAGTGGAATTATTTTTAAAAGTATCAGGCATTTCGACTTCTAAATTTTCAATAATTTCATACTCTTTATTATTTGTTGTTAAATCTTGTTCTTCTGGTATCTTATCATCTTCCTTCAAATATTTTCTTTCTACTAGTAAAACACTATCATCTTCCCATTTGCCCTTAAGACCTAAAACATCAGCACTATCTGTCCCTTGCCAATAATCTGCTGGCAAAATTTTATTTTTCGCCTTTAAACTAATTTCATATAAATCTTTCTCTTCTTTAAACTCAACTAAATAGCCTTTATCTATTTTCTTTAAATTTATCTCATCACTAATTAAATCAAAATCTTCAATAATTCTTGGATCTGTAAGTTCTAAATAATTACTATTTATGACATATTTTCTTGATTTAAATTCCTCCTCAGCTATCGTCTTTTTTATTTTTGCTATTTCATTCCCTGCATAATCACTTTTCTTCTTATCTTTATCTACTATTTCCACTGTAAAATCATCTAAAAGTTCATAAATTAAAAATTGCGTAGCAAAATAATAAGCATCATCCAAGTGATTTTTATATCCATAACCATAATACATAACCTTTGTTATTTTTTTATAAATATCTAAATCCAATAAAAGATCTGCTTTAACATAATTTTTTCTTTCAAACATGGATACCGTAGGACGAACATTATAATAAAATTTGCCGTCTTTCGATATTTTATACATTTTAGAAGTAATAGATCCTAAATTCTTTTTAGATAATTTAAAATAATAATTTGGATTTTGTTCTAAACTTAAAATATCTGCTCTTACCTTTTTCACACTCATTAAACTCAATAAAACTAAGATTAATATTATTTTTTTCACTATTTCATCTCCTCTTCTTTTAGAAAGGTGGCGAAATAACAATAACACAATCTTTTACGCCAAACAAAAAACAAAATCAACAAATTAATTGCCAACTTTGCCTTTTTTTAATAATACCCTTGAATTTTTAAATACCAAATCTCCTAAATTTAAAATAAAATTTGCTAAAACTATTGAAATATAAACACCTTCATTAAAATTAACTAATAAAGAAAATGGTAAAATACTAAAGCCCAAAATTAAGCTATATAAAAATTTTTTCTTTTTTGTACAGGGCGTAAAATTTGATAAAGTTCCAACAAAAATTATACCAAATAAAATACTTGAAGAAAACATATTTACTAAAATTATTTTCATATCCTGTTTAAAAAAAGCATACAAAAAAAGAGTCAACAGATAAAAACCATAACTATACAAAGGAATCTCCTTTTTATAATACTCATCGAATAATAATATAATTACCCCCAAAATAAGTATCAAAACACTCGTGGAATAACAACAACCCACATTATATCCAATTAAACTATCTAGTAAAGAATATTGAAACAAGCCACTTATTTCTAATCTATTTTGATAATCGTAACTTTTAAAAAGAATTAAAAAAAACACCAATAATAGCTTTGCTAAAACAATAATATTAGTTTTATTATCAATTTTTTTTAAAGATAAAAAATTATAAATACTTAATAATAAAACTAAAATCCCTAAAACCAAGAAAAAATTAGATTGCAAAGGAATTAACATAATAAATAATAAACTATAAAATTTACTATTGAACAAATCCTTATTTTTAAAAAAAACATCAAACAAACTTCCTAATAAAAAACAACCTATTGGCAAAATAAACACATAAAGCATTTGCCCAAAAGTATTATAATTATTTAAATAAGGAACAAATCCATTTTTATAATAACCAAATCCGATTAAAAAGACAAAAATTAAATAATATTTTTGAATTAGCGGAAACTTAATTATTTTATGTAATCTATTCACTACCATCACCAACTAAATACTTTTGCAGATTAATAAAAGAAGGACAAATATAGGTACATAATCCACAATTAATACACTCAACCTTAACGCCCTTTTTATAAGCTAATAAAGGATTTGACTTAATAGGACATATTTCTATACATTTTCCACAATTAATGCAGTTTTTTGTTTTTCTCTTTGTTTTTTTCATTAAAATTATTCCCTTTAAATCTTTTGTTACAATAAGATCTTTAATATTCATTTTAATTCCTTGCATCAAGCCATTAACATATATATCACAATCTTTTAAATCTAAATTATAAAAATTATCGATAATATCCATCACCTTAACACCCAATTTAGTATTAATAACCTGCGGATTTTTGATTGCATTTCCCGTAATAGTTAAAAACTGCTCCACCAGGGGTTTTCGTTTTTTAATCTTGTTATATAAAGTTACAACTTCACTCGTCTTTAAATAAAGATAATTCTGGAATATATTTAGAGTATGACATAAATTTTGTTCTTCTCCAATTAAATATAAATCATCCACTAAATTAAGTTCAATATTTGTATATGTACCTAAAAAAGTAGTATAACCCTCTATATTCTCCCGATCTATATTTTTAATACAAATATGAGCTTTGCTCTTGGGAAAAATATTTAATAATACATCAATCATTTCTAAAATTATCTTTATATTTTCTTTTTGGATAAAAAACTCATTAGCAATATAAGGCTCATCATCAATTCCCGAAATAATTAAATGTTCAACTAAAGAATTTTCATCAATTTTTTGCCTTTCAATATTTTTTAGCTCTTTTTTTACCACATCAAATGTTAAATCAGCCATTTTTTTTCTTACAGGCATTCTCTTTATCAATTTTTCTTGAAAATCATTAGCAATAACTAAAAACTTATCTTTTGCTCCACTAGCTAAAGTTCCCTGTTTTATACCTATAACTTTACCTGATACTGAAGCATAACTATCAAAAACTAATTCCCCTTTTTTTATTACACTATTCTTTTTAAAAGGAATAGAATTATTCTTAATAGGTATATAAATAAAATCGGGATTCATATAATTTTCCACTCGACTTTTTAACTTTATACTATAGTCCTTATCAAGGCTAATTAATTTCATTTTGCCTCACCTTAAAACATTATACTATAAAAAATTTAAGTTGACTATTTAAAATCTTTTAAAAAATTCCCTAAATTTTGGGCGATATCTTTTGGTAAAATTTCTTCTAATTCTTCTACACTCGCCTGTTTCATTTTAGAAACACTACCAAAACGTTTAATCAATTCTTTTTTTCTTTTATTACCAATTCCATATATATTATCCAAAATACTTGAAATACTTCCCTTACTTCTTATAGTACGATGATAATTAATTGTAAAACGATGAACTTCATCCTGCATTCGTGTTAAAAAATGAAATAAATTACTATTACGATCAATTTCTACAACTTCTAAATTTTCTAAAACCAAATCATTCGTTCGATGATGATCATTTTTCTTTAAACCACAAACCATTATCTTAAGACCCAATTCTTTTAAAGCTTCTTTGACAACTGTTACTTGCTTTTCTCCACCATCAGCAATAATTAAATCTGGTATTTCACTTTTCTCTTCCACCATTCTTGAATATCTCCGAAAAATAACTTCTCTCATTGTTCCATAATCATCATTTTTATCTATACTAATTTTAAATTTTCGATAATCATTTTTACTTGGATGCCCATTTTTAAAAACTACCATTCCACTTACCGAAAAAGCTCCAAATAAATTTGAATTATCGAACAAATCAATGCGATATAAACTTTTCAACCCCAATAAATTTCTTAGCTCTTCGTTAGCATTTTCCGTCACAAACTCATCTTTTTTAATTAATTCTAATTCATTTTCTAAATTTAATTTACTATTCATAACCGCCATATTTAAAAGCTTTTTCTTCGCTCCTTTACTTGGCGTCACAAACCTGGTATCAATTAATCCTTCTAAAATTTCCTTATTAATATTTTCAGCTACTAAAATTTCTTTCGGGACCTCATGCCGCCTATAGAATTCGGCAATATAATATTCTAAGTCATCATCTAACTCACTTATTAAAGGAAAAATATCCGATTTACCTCCAACAAGTTTACCATTTCGTAAAAAAAATATTTGGATACTAATATAACCTTTATCAAAGTAAAAGCCAAAAACATCTCGATTAACTAAATCATGCAATTCCACTTTTTGCTTTGCCATAACTATTTTAATATACTCTAATTCCTTTTTAATCTCTAAAGCCATCTCATAATTCAATGATTCACTATATTCCGCCATTTTCTTTTCTAAACGGGTAGTTAAAACCTTATCATTACCATTCAAAAAGCTCAATATTTCATGTTCCATTTTAGCTAAATCATCTTGATTTAAATTCTTACTACAATAACCTAAACACTCATTAATATGATAATAAAGACATAAATCCTTTTTAATTCCTTCACATTTTTTTAAAGGATAAACTCGATTTAATAAATTTACAATTCGGCGTGCCGCATAAGCATTAGGATAAGGACCAAATAACTTTTTATTATCTTTTCTCTTAATGTTTAAATATCTAGATACTTTTACTCGTGGAAAAGGCTTAGAAATATATTCAATATAAGGATAACTTTTATCATCTTTTAATAAAATATTATATTTTGGATTAAACTCTTTAATCAAATTAATTTCTATTATAAAAGCTTCCAGCTCACTATTAGCCACAATATAAGTAAAATCAGCAATCTCCGAAACCATCTTTGCCGTTTTTCCTGTTTGGAGTCGATTAAAATAAGAAGATACCCGACGATGTAAATTCTTTGCTTTACCCACATAAATAATTTGCCCATCTTCATTACGCATTTGATAACTTCCAGGTAAATTAGGAACTAGAGTAAGCTTATCTTTAAACATAACTAATCCTTCTTTCTTCTCTTTTATTTAATTACTTTAAAACCCAAATTTTCAATCTTATCAATAACTTCTGTAATTGTTTTCTCTTTTTTTACTTCTAGATTTAAAGTCTTATTCTCCAAAGAAATATTGTAAGTAGTAATCCCTTTAACATTCTCAAGAACTTTCCTAATTCGAGCAATGCACCCTTCACATTTTATTCCTTCGATTTTAAATTCTTTTTTCATTTTTATTTTCCTCTTCCTAACCTTAGCGAGTTTAAAACTACAGTTAAACTACTAAAAATCATGGCTACACTTCCTAACATCGGATTCATTTTTATTCCCCAATTTTCAAAAAAACCCATTGCTATTGGCATCATTACAATATTATAAAAAAAAGCCCAAAACAAATTTTGTCTAATAATTTTATAAGAACGTTTACTTATCATTATTAAATCTAAAATATTTTTCATATCATTATTCATTAAAATAACATCACTAGAATCCATCGCAATATCAGTACCATCATTTATACTAATACCAATAGTGGAATTTAGTAAAGCTAAAGCATCATTTATCCCATCACCAACCATTATTATGACTTTCCCCTCACTATTCATTTTTTCAATATATTCTGCTTTTTCTTGAGGCAATATATTAGCTTTTACCTTTGTAATTCCAAGATCTCTTGCAATTAATGAAGCTGTTTCATCATTATCTCCAGTAAGCATTATAACTTCAATCTGATTTTTTTTAAATAAAGCAATAATTTCTTTCATATCTTCTCTTATAATATCTTTCACACCAATTAAACCAATAACTTTTTTATTCTCAATAACATAAACAACACTACACCCGTTTTGCACTAAATAATCATAATCTTTTTGATAAATATTTTCTATTTTTAATTTTGTAAGTATTTTATCATTCCCCAAAAAATATTCATTATCTCTTACAACTCCATATATTCCCTTACCCATTATTGTTTTAAAATCTTTTACTTTTTCATTACATGTAGTTTCAAATGCTGTTTTAATCGGATGAGAAGAATTATTCTCCATTATAGCAACAATATTTAAAAGTTCGTTATCATTATAATTAGAATAATTAAAAAATTTAAAAACTTTTAATTTTCCATAAGTTAAAGTTCCCGTTTTATCAAATACAATTGTATCAACATCTTTAGCTTTTTCTAAAACTTCACTATTTCTTAAAAATAAACCTTTTTTCGCACATAAGCCATTACTTACCACATTAACTAAAGGAACCGCAAGTCCAAGAGCACAAGGACAAGCTACCACCAAAACCGTAACCATATGAACTAATGCTTCTGCAAAATCTAACCCAATTAATAATTGGCCTAAAAAAGTCAAAATTGCTATTAAAAGAATAAAAGGCACAAAATAACTACAAATTCTATCTGCCAGTTTTTGTATTTTATTTTTTTCATTCGTAGCTTCAATAACCATTGTAATTATCTGCGATATCATCGATTCTTTTCCAATTCTTTGAGCTTGATATTCAATATATCCATCATAACAAATAGACCCCGCAATTACCTTCGTTCCCTTTTCTTTTAAAATGGGAATGCTCTCCCCAGTAATAAAACTTTCATCAACATAAGTTTTACCAGATCTAACCATTCCATCTACTGCAATTTTATCTCCTGCTCTACATATTAATATATCATCCTTTTTTACTTCATCTATCAATACTTTCTTTTCTTTACCATCTATTTTTAAAAGAGCATTCTGTGGTGTTATCGTCACTAATTTTTTTAGCGACTCTTTAGTTTTATCTTTACTAAAATTCTCGATAAATCGCCCCAATTTTATAAAATAAATAACCATACAAGTTGATTCAAAATATAAATTATTAATATAACTATTTATACCTCTAATTATATTTATATATCCATAAACACTAAATAAAAAACTAAATATAACACTAAACATTACTAAAGTATCCATATTAGACATTTTATGAAATAAATTAACTATTCCACTTTTTAATATATCATATCCATAAACTAAAAATAAAAGGGTTAAAAATAACATAAAGGTTGCTAAAACAAAAGGATTATAATGATTTATAAAAGGCATCTCTGGTAAATTTATCATATGTCCCATCGAAACATACATAATAAACAAAATAACCATTCCAAGAAGAACTAATTTAATTTTTTCTTCTTTTTTTATTTCTTTGACTTCTATCCCTTTAAACTCACCTAAACTTTTAAATCCCGCAGCTTTTATATATTTTTCTAATTCTTTTTGATTTATATTTTCATATTCAATAGTGGCAAGCGCTAAAACTAAATTTACCTTAACACTAAAAACTCCTTTTTGTTTTCTTAAATATTTTTCTAATCCGGATGAACAAGCACTGCAAGTCATTCCCTCTATTGAAAGTACAATTTTTTTCACCTTTCTCCACCTTTAATCTTTCTTAATTTGATTATATTATATATGATTGAGGATATTAGGAAAATATATATTAACAAAATCACCCAAGGTTCAAACATTAGATCTATAAAAGCCGTTTGAATTAAAAATTCCCAATTTGTTCCCCCGAAAACAAAATTAGGCTTTTTTTTACACCACCAAAATATTAATAATGGAGCCAATAATGCTAAAATAAGCTGAATTATCCCTCTTTTTTTAGAAATATGATAAGTTTTTATTCCTATAATAATTCCTATTCCGGTAATAAAACCAATCCCTAAATTCATTTTAATTTTTTTCTAATGATGCAATAGCATCTTTAATCACTTTAATTGATTGAGTTAATTTTTGTTTTTCTCTCTCATTTAAAGGAATAAAAATCTTTTTTTGAACGCCATTTTTATTAACAACCGCTGGGGTTGAAATACATATACCATTTTCTTCATCATAACTAGAAACTGGTAAAATAATATTTTTATCTTCTAAAATGGCACTTGTAATTCGCACTAAACACATGCCAATTCCATAATAAGTTGCTCCCTTTTTCTTAATAATTTCATAAGCTGAATTTCTCACCATTTCCTCTATTTCATCTTTTTCTTTCTCTTCTAAAAAAGCATCTATACTAGTTAAGGCAATACTAGCATTACTCCAAGAAACAAACTCCGAATCTCCATGTTCTCCAATTACAAAAGCTTGAATATCTTTGGGACATATATGAACTTTTTCACTAATTAAATATCTTAAACGTGCCGTATCTAAAGTTGTTCCCGAACCTATTACTTTACTATTTTCTAATCCCGAATATTTAAGCGTTAAATAACTCATTACATCCAATGGATTTGTCGCCACTAAAAATATTCCCTTAAAACCATTCTCCATTACTTCATCAACAATAGATTTAAAAATTTTACTATTCTTCGAAATCAAATCCATTCTAGTCTCGCCTGGATTTTGATTAGCACCCGCTGCAATTACAACAATTCGAGCCTCTCTACAATCTTTATAATCTCCCACTCTAACTCTTACTTTAGAAGGACTATAAGCCAAACAATGATTTAAATCCATTGCTTCTCCTTTAATACGCTCTTTATCAATATCTATAAAAATTAATTCATCTACATAAGTTTGTTGATTAAGTAAAGCATAAGCATAGCTCATTCCAACATTTCCACAACCTACTAAAACTACTTTATTTTTCATATTTCACCTCATTATAAATAGTATAACACAAATAATACAATCATATAATTCAACTTAAATATTAATCTTTCATTTCATTTTTTATTTCTAAACTTATCATAATATATCCTTCATGAGTTGTTGTACATAATAAAATATTATCTAAATCATCAAAAAAAGCAATATCATCATCACCAAAATCCGTACTTTCACAAACATCTCCCAAAATACTGCCAGATTCATAAAAATTATCAATAACTCGCTTACTAAAATAATATTTACAGAATGTTTCATATTTTCTTAAAAATTCAAAAATTTCTTTGGTCGCTTGAATTCGAAATAATTTAGTACTTTTAATCATTTTCGTTCCCCACCATTCTGTAACTATTTTACTTCCAATAATATCACTTTTAAATTTTTTTACTATTTCATTTACAATATCTTTATTTCTAAGTACAAGTTCTATATATTTAGTTTTTTCTTCTAGTATTTTTAGTACCTTTAAATAACTTTCATGATCATTAAGCTTTCCTGTATAATCTTCTAACTTCATTAAATTATCTCCTAATCTAAAGCCCAATTAATTCCGCTATCTTGACTTTTAAAAATTATTTCTCTATCTTGATATTCATTTTTTTCTTTACTAAATTCATAAATTGAACACTTTAATTTCAATTGCTCATCTTCCCAATACGGAAAATCTTCAATAGTTATTAAATCAATGTTCTCATTATTATAATTAAAATTAGCATCTAAAAAAGACTTCCCACCATCTTTAGTTACTTTTAATCCTCTATAATCATTAGACTTCCTAATATATCCAGTTGAAATAATAAAACCTAAAGCTTCATCTAAAAATATAAACTTAGCTTCATTACTCACTGTTACTAACTCTTTTGTTACTTTCTGAAAACTAGTTCCTTTATCAAAACTTTTTTCCACTCCTACCAGCATATTTTGCCCTAAAACATAATCATATCTCTCATATTTCAATGAAACATTTTTAAAATTCTTTCTATATAACATATTCTCATCATATTCTTCACGAGGTTTTATAAGCCAAATAACTCCTAAACTTATAATTAATATAATTAGAATTCCTAAAACTATTTTCTTTTTCATTTACTTTTCCTCTTCTTTTATTGAAATAAATTTTCAACCAATCTAATATATTCATTAATTAAATTACTTGTTTTACTTGTATATATTATTTTTTTTGCTAAAACAACATCATCTGTCACAATATTATCTACTTTTAAATCTAACATTTTTTTAATTCCATCTTCCGAATTAATCGTCCACGCATATAAATGTTTTCCTTCTCGGTGTAACATTTTTACTAAATTTTCATTTATACTACTAGCCTCTATACTAAACTGATCTGCCGCTTTAAAAGATAATAAATCCCCATAAGCTATACTCATAACATATGCTGTCTTAATATTCTTATCATAATTTTTAATATTTTCTAAAACTTCATATTTTTGTGAAGCTAAAACACAATCTTTCGTAAAATCCATATCTTTTATTATTTCAATTACCAATTTTTCTAAATCTTTTTCATGTCCTGAAGGTTTAAGTTCAATATTTAACTTCATATTATTATTCTTCGCCCATCTTATAACTTCTTCAAGCAAGGGAATTCTTTCATCTTTAAACTCCTCATTTAAAAAACTTCCCACATCAAAATCTTTTATTTCTTCATAGCTAGCTTTCCATATTTTTTTATCAATTCCAGTTATTCTTTTCAAATTTTTATCATGAAGAACTATTATCTTCCCATCTTTCGTTTCTTGAACATCTAATTCAATCCAATCTGCACCCTCTTTTTTTGCTTCTCTAAAAGCCCGCATTGTATTTTCTGGATACTTTATTGAAGAGCCTCGATGAGCTGTAACTTCCATATCGCGAACATACTCAATATTTAAATTATATTTTCCTTTATATAATCCGTAAGTAAAAATACATCCGCCACCACAAGCAAACACACTAAACAAAACAAAAACCTTCTTCAATCTAAAACTTACTTTAGTAGTTTCATTAAATCTAATAAATTTTATCTTCTCTTTTTTTGCCTTTTTATGAAAATAATACATTACACTAATTCCCGCATAACTAACAGGAACAATAAGCAATGTAAAAACAGCAAATGATATTGCTATAAATACCCAAATAATAGTTGTCGTAATACTTTTTAAAAGTATAATATTAGAAAACAACTTATTAAGGCCAATTAT
>CAOLUI010000009.1:31872-34356 GCA_948479395.1 uncultured Bacilli bacterium
ATAAATATAATAAAAATATTCCTATTTGAATTATAAATAAAGTAAAAATATCTTTTAAATGATTCCCTTGACTTAAATTTATACTTTTTTTTCGAGCCTCTCTAAAATCTAAATCTTCTAAAATAAAATAATGCAAAGAATATAACCATCTTAATAAAATATTTATTAAAATAATCATTAACAAAATAAATAAACAAAATAACTCTTTTCTCTTCCAAATAAATTCAATAACAAATTCGGGTATTCTAATCGAAGTAATATAACTAGGCATTAATCCAATATTTAAAAAAGGAATTAAAAACAAAACCAAAAAAGCAATTAAAATATTTTTTATTTTAAAAACTCTTTTACATTTATTTAAAGCTATACTAATAGCTTCTGTAAACTTAATTTTCTTTTTTTGATAAGAAGCGTCTAATATAATAATTAAAGTTGTAATATCAAACATTGTATAAAAAGTCATAAAAATAATTAAGATAATTAACATTATTACAGTTAATGGTTTAGTAAAAAAAATTAAAATATTCTCTAACGTTAAATAATCAAATCCTGAAATGTGCATTATTAAATCAAAAAAGTGCAAAAATAATGGCGTAAATATTAAAACACTTAATAATTTAAAAATAATCTCAAATTCTACTAAAGACCAAAAATTATTTTTAAGTAGATCAATAACTTTAGTAAATTTTTTCACAAAATCATCTCCAAACTATTATATCATATAAAAAAATAAGTTTTAAAAAAACTCATTTTCTCTCCAAACTTTGACATGTATCCAAAATAATAATTTTAATTAATTCTTTATTATCCATATCTTCAATTAAATACATGGGTTTAGCATTTTTATAAGGAATAACTTCTGCTAATTCGTATTTTTTATTTGTTTCTACTTTTTTTATTAATAGACGATTATCATATATTCCCCCAAATAAAATTTTATCATAATAAAGCAAATATTCCCCCATCATTGATCGACAAGTAATATTATCTAATAAATCAAGTTGATCTAAAATAAATTCTTTATAATCTTTTGTTGTTGCCATAAATGTCCTTTCTTTACTTAATATTATACTAAGCTATTACTTTTTTCAATTTTTATTTTTATTTTCTATTTAAATATATATCAAATTTAGTATAATAATATCAGGTGTTTTAAATGAAATTACTAAATAGTTATACTTTAGAAATTAAAAAATCTAAATTTATTGCTTTTTATTATGAAATAATTTCCTTAAAAGAAGTTGATTTTATTTTATCAAATCTCAAAAAAGAACATAGAAAAGCTCGTCATATTCCCTATTCATACAAAATCGGTTCTGTAATAAAAAAAAGTGATGACAAAGAGCCAAGTGGTACAGCTGGCTTACCAATCTATAATTTAATTGAAATAAACAAATTAGATAACTGCTTAATTGCCATTGTACGTTATTTTGGAGGTATTAAATTAGGAAGCGGAGGTCTTTTAAGAGCTTATGCTAAAGCTACTAAAGAAGTCATAAAAAAAGACTAAAAAAATCAATTTAAATAAAAATAGTCCATGAATTTACAATATCTCCCTTTCCATTTAAAATTTTTACATTTTGATCCAAATATATTGCTGGATAAACATCATATGCTACATATGATGCAGGATTATATGTTACAAGTCCTGAATTATTTATATAAAATATATAACTATCCGAAATATGTGGCGTCAACATCCATTCATAAGTTTTATTAAAAATCCAATCATTATCCCAACAATAACTTACACCATTCCAATTATATAAATTAGTATTTAAACAGGTACTTCTATCCGCTGTAGATCCACCACTTGTTGCGTATCCATAATCACTTGGATACATTAAGCCTATTTTCCCTGTCCATGTTGTTGCATGACCACTATAAACATTTGTACCTTTTTCTCTTTCATAAAATGTTTTAGTAGTTACATCCTTATATGTATTACTTCCTCCTAAGTTCCATACTGCTTCACTTATCATATTTTTGGACTCTTCTGTTAATCCTGTATTACTAAAGTCACATGATTTTGTTGCTCCATTACTCCCACTGGGACATTCACCTGTTGTTCTATTATAATATGCTCCTTCATTTAATACTTTTTGTAAAGCACTATCACTCCAATCATTACTTCCATAGTCACTTGTTGATGATCCTGACCCACTTGCTTTATTATCCCATGCATACGCTCCGATACTCTCACTTCTTATTAATTTAACCTATCTTCTTTTGTTCCATCAGGATTTTCAACATCTTTCATTACTCCGATTATTCGCCATAATTCATTATTGAATAATACATAATTATTAGGATCTGCTCCTATATATCTTAAATTACCATAATCATCTTCTACTAACTCATCTGATTCTAATGTAGTTAAATATTCTACTAAGGTTTGGGATAATTCTGTTACAAAATCTATCTTCACCCTATATGTCTTTCCTTGTTCTTGATCTTGGGCATTATTAGAATCATTTTCATATT
>CAOLUI010000010.1 GCA_948479395.1 uncultured Bacilli bacterium
ATCGTTTACTATTTGCGATTATATCATATTTTCTTACTTTTTTATACCTTTTATTAGAAAAAAATAAAAAAACAATTTAAATTTCTAAAAATTGTTTTTTAAAATTAATTAATTTTCTTTTGAATTTCAGTTAATATATATTTAGAATATTCCTCTTGATATGTACATTGAATGCCTATTTCTTTGTTTATTTTTTGAGTTAATTTGGGAATTATTTCATTTGTTCCAAATAATATAATTTTTTTGGGATTAAAAATTGTGTTTAAAAAATGAATGATAACTTTAAATTCATTATTGTTAAAAATATTTTTATCTATTCGCAATAAACTAATTGTGTTTTTTTTATAATAATAAAAATCAATATAATTATTAGTAATATTAACAAGGATAGTAGATCTACTTAATGATAAAATTTCATTGATGTTAATAAAATCTACTTTTCGAAAATAATCTAAAAAAATTTCTTTATATTTATTTTTTTGAATTGGATTAAGTTTATCATTAATAATAAATTGTAATTTATGTCCAAACAAGGGAATTTTTATTTTATTTTTTCGAATAAAACTGTTAAAACTAAAATAAAATTTTTCTTCGTTTATTATTTCATCTTGGCTTAAATTTGATAATATTTCTTCATATATTTTATTATTTTTATTATCTAAAAGATATAAACAATCATCATTTATAAAAATACTATATCTTCCTTTTACCATATCATCACCCTAGACTTTGATATTTTTCTTTAGTTTTTTCTCCCCCTTTAATATGCCGAGTTAGTATATGCTCATCTAAAATTATTCTTATTCTTTGTGATATTTGAGGAGATATATAATTTAATCGTTCATGAATATCTTTATGAACTGTACTTTTACTAACATGAAATTTTTTGGCAACATTTCTTAGTGTTTCTTTGGTAGATAGTATGTATTCAGCTTCCTTAATAACACGTTCAAAAATCTTTTTATTCATTAATTAAACAACCCCTTAATATAATATATTTTTTTGGGGGGTTGTCTATTACTAATTCAATTCGTTTAAATTTGCATTATAAAATTGTTCAGGATTAATAACTTGTCCATTATTATTAACTTCAAATAGGATGGAATTACTTTCTGAACAAAATTTATTATTGTTACTTTTGCCAATTAATTGACCTTGAGATATCTGATCATTTACTTTTAATGATACGTCTTTCAATCCATAATAAATGGTTGTTATATTATTATCATGAGATACATATACAACTGTATTAAGAATATCATCTTGTTTTATGTCAACTATTGTTCCATCTAGTACTGATACACAATCAAACTCTTCATTACTAGAATAAACTACTCCACTATTTTGAAGATAAGTATTTTCATAATATATTAAAGCATTTTGTTGTTCTTCATTAGAAGCATCTTTTTCATAAAAAGGTTTATTTACTACAACTTTATCACTGGTAAATGGCTTAATTATTTTTATTGTTTCAGTATCATTTACCACAGGAGTAATTGAATCTATTACAGCATTCATGACATATGTTTGATCTTTTGGTTCATTTGTAGTCTTTAAATCTTTTGTCATTAACATAATAGATATTGTAATAATGCTAATACATACCATAAAAATAGTAGGTTTTACATATTTTTTTAATTTTCTTTTAGTCATTGACTCACCTTCCTATTAGTAAGTGTTGACTAAAAATTAAATTTTATACCAATTTATTTAGGGTTACATCTTTATAATAATAATTAAGAATGTCTTGATATTTTGCTCCTTCTTTAGCCATGCCGTTTGCTCCGTACTGACTCATTCCTACACCATGTCCATATCCTTTTGTCGTTATAAGTATATTATTTTCTAATACTTCTATGGTAAAATCCGTTGACCGTAAATTTAATAATTTACGAATATCAGTTCCTAAAAAAATTTTATTATTTATATTTAAAGATAAAATACGATTACTTTCACTTTTTATAATATTTTCAATTTTAATAGAATCACAATCATCTAATGTTAATTTTTCACAAAAATCTTTTTTCAAAAAATTTGTTTCAACTAAAAAATTGTTTAATTTTTCATTATCCCATTTTGAATTTACCGAAGTTAAATATGGTAAGTTTTCTTTAAAGACACTTGAAGAATTTTCTGTTTTTCCGTTACTCATTGAAAAATAAAATGCTTCAATAATCTCATTATTATAAAATAAAACTTCATCTTTGGTATCATCAACAGCTTTTTTTATTTTTTCATAATATTTATTAAAACTTTCTTGCCATTTTTCTTGCATTTCTTCCTTATCAATATATGATTGATCTGTGATAGTAGTTAGAATATTATAATCTTGGTTTTTAGAATTCTTTATTTTATAATATGCATAAGTCCTAGCCGCTACAGCTTGAGCTTTTAAAGCTTCAATTTCAAAAGATGCAGGCATTTCAGCCGCTATTACACCAATTAAGTATTCTTCAATATTCAAATTTTTAATATTATTGTTAATGTCTTTTACTTTAATATTTTTTTCATTTGAAAAAGAGTGATTTGATTCTTTTTTTAATCTAATCACTCCTATACAAATAAAACTTAAAATTATTACAATGGCTAATAGAATTTTATTTTTCATTAAAATTTCCCCTTAAATTATTGCGCTTACTTTTAAAAAATCAAATATAAAACCGGTTAATAAGTAAGCCATTATAAAACCCATTATTAATACTAAAATTCTACTTTCTACTATTTTATTTGCTTTAATAAATTGCTCAAACTTAATACCACTTAAAGCATATAAACATAACATTATATTGAAAATATATAATAATACTTTATAGTTCATTATATTCGCCATTTTCGTATTTTATGATTTTAGCAACTCTTCTTCGATGTCGTTCGTCATTTAGTACCTCAGCATTAATAAATGCATCAACATATTTTTTTATATTATTTATACCATCAGTATAATTAAATGTCATGACATTAGCGCCATTATCATTTCGACATAAAGTAGCGTCTTCAACAGAATTTACTTTGGCACATCTTATACCTCTTACTTTATTAGCAGCAATAGACATTCCAATCCCAGTACGACATACTAAAATACCTATATCAGCTTCTTTATTTATTATTTTTTGACATACTTTAAAGGCAAAATCAGGATAGTCATCGGTAGGAGTATTATTTTTACTACAATCAATAATTTCATGATTTTTACCATTTAAGTAAGTAATGATTTCGTTTTTATATATTACTCCTCTATGATCACTTGCAATTGCTATTTTCATTTTTAATCTTCCTTTCTTCAACTTGTTTAAATAAGGGTAATAAACCTATATTAGAATTACGATGAGGAGGTAGCTGGTATAAATCATGGCCAGGAAATTCATTGGCTTCGATAAAAAAACAATCTTTTTCTCCTACACAAACATCCCAGCCAATATATCCTACCTCAGGTATTTCTAAAGATGCAGTTTCGCATAATTCTTTTATTTTTTTCCATTTGGGAATATTAATATTAACAATACTTTTTTTAGTAATAGGATGCTTAGTATATAAATTCTTTTTTTTGTCAATTGCTGGATAATTAATTATACCTGTTTCAATATCAATTGGAGCTACTAAGCCTTCATGATTAAAATTATCAACATTATTATGATTATTACCTATCCTTAAAAAAGCAACTACAACACTTCCTAATAGTGTAACTACTCTAACTGTATTAATTGATTCAGGATGTAAATCATTTAACGTTTTACACTGAATAGCTACTTCTTCTACTAATATTTGATTATTAATTATTAATTCTTCATATAGTTCATTTAAATTTTTATCAGTTAGGTTTATAAGTTCTACTCCTTTTCCACAAGAATTACTAATTGGTTTAACAATTATCTCATTGTGATTTTGACAAAACTGTTTAAACTCTTTAAGGTTATTACCAGTTAACTCTAACCAGTCGCGGCTTAAATATTTATTAAAAATTTTATTAAACTCAATTTTATCGTTAAAATATTTCATGTATTTAGAATTATTATATTTTTTTATATACTCATTATTTATTCCTCGGGTTATAATAGTATTTCTTTCAAATTTATCCATTTTATACATTTCAAATAAATTATAATCAATGTATCCCGCTTGATATTTTAAGCCACATATAATTATATCAAAGAAAATACTAATGCTATTTTTATGGGTTTTATTTTTTATTTCTTTAATAGTCTTAAAAAAATTTTTATAATTCATTCCTAATATCCGTTTAAATAAATATTTTATTTTATTCATAAATCATCACATTTTTATTTTAACAAATCAATTAATTAAAATCTATAATATTCCAAAATAAAAACTGCTTAAGCAGTTTTTTTGTCATTATTTAAACCATATTTTCGATTAAATTTCTCAATATTTCCAGTTCTTTTTGCACTTCCTTGCTTTCCTGTATAAAAAGGATGACATTCACTACAAATTTCAACTTCAATATTGTCTTTAGTAGATTTAGTTTTAAATGAAGCTCCACAAGCACATTTGATTGTAGTTTCTTTCATTTCTGGATGAATATTAGCTTTCAAAATAATTCACTCCTTTCGCCATACCTAATCTAAGGTATAGTATTTTCTTTGTCTTTTTGTATTATAGCATATTTATCTGGATAAGCAATATTATTTTAGATTAAATTATTATTTAATTGATTATTTTTTTCGACGTTGTTTTTTATTTTAGTAAAAATGTATTCATGTCCTTTATAATTTAAATAATAATTGTTTTTAAAAGAAAAGTAATCTTTATGATTAGTAATGTCTTCAATATCAACATATTTTAGATGATATTTTTGAGCTAAATTTTTGATTTCTAAATTTATTTTAGAAATTTTATTATAATTTATTCTTGAACTACTATATAAACTTATTAAATAAATATTTTTATTATTTAATTGACATATTATTTTTAATAACTCTTCATATTGTTTTAGATAACCTTTAATTTTAGTTGAACCTAAATTATTTTTGAGAATATAGTTATTTAACTCATCCATCCCAATAGATATAGTAATAATATCAGCTTCTTTTATAGCTTGTTTTATTTTAATTTTTTGTTCAACATTTGAAGTATTATTCTTTATTTTATTTAAAAGTGAAATTACTGTTTCGTCAGTTTCGTTAAATGATTTATAATAATTGTCTAATAAATTTTTTTCATTTAAATATTCTGTTAAATAATCATTATAATCATATCCTTCAACATGATAGGGAGTCATTCCTGTTGATATACCATCTCCTAAAGCTAAAAAATTTATTTTTTTATCATTTATATTAAAATATATTAATAGAGTTATTAATATACCCAACGTTAGGATAATTAATATTTTTAATTTCATTTTACCTCCATAAAAAAAAATAGTATTTTTATACTATTATTTTATTTCTTCAATACGAATATTAGCACCAACAGATGATAGTTTTTTGACAATTTTTTCATAACCTCTTAAAATAAATTCAACGTTAGATATAGTTGTTTCTTCTTTAGATGTTAAAGCCGCTAAAAATAGAGTTGCTCCTGCTCTTAAATCGCTTGCTTGTACTTCTGTTCCTTTAAAAGATGTGGGTCCTGTTATTTTTTCTAAATTATTTTCAATATCTATTTTAGCCCCCATTTTTTTTAAGTATTCCACATGACCCATACGCTTTTCATAAATAGTTTCTTCAATATATGATAGACCATTTGCTTTAGCTAATAAAACACTAATTGGTTGAGCTAAATCAGTGGGAAATCCAGGATATACAGCGGTTCTAATGTATGTTGGTTTTATTTTATTTGCTTGATTAATTATTATTTCATTTTTATTTATTATAAAATTAACTTCCATTTTTTTTAAAGTTTCTAAAAGTGCGTTTAAGTGTTGAGGATTTATATTAGTTATTTTTAAATCTTCCCCCATTAAAGCTCCAGCTATTATGTATGTTCCAGCTTCAATTCGATCAGGAATAACTTCTATTGTAGCTGATTTCAATTTTTTAACTCCTTCAATTTCGATTAATTCTGTTCCAGCACCTATTATTTTGGCTCCCATATTATTTAATAATTCTGCTACATTTATTATTTCTGGTTCTTTAGCAGCATTATGAATAACAGTTTTTCCTATTGCTTTAGTAGCAGCAAGCATAATATTTATAGTAGCTCCAACACTTGCAAATGGAAGTTTTATTACAGTTCCTTGCAAACTGGAAGCATCAATTATAAATTTATCATTTTCTTCTTTTATTATTGCTCCTAAGCTACTAAAACCTTGTAAATGAAAATCAATTTGACGAGCTCCAAAGTTACATCCTCCAGGAAAAGATATTTCTACATGTTTAAATTTAGCTAATAAGGCTCCCATGAAATAATATGATGCCCTTAACTTTTTAGATAAATTTTCTGGTATTACTGCATTTTTAATATTTCTAGCATCTATTTCTAAACTAGAGTCTGTTTTATTAATTTTTCCATTTAAAAGTAAAATTATTTCTTCTAAGACTTCGATATCAGTAATTTGAGGAATATTTTTTATAATTACTGTTTCATCAGAGAGAATAGCGGCTGGTAATAAAGCGACGGCACTGTTTTTGGCCCCATTTATGGTAATACTACCAGATAGTTTATTTCCCCCTTTTATTATCATTTTTTTCATTATTAATCACGTTCTTTCTTTTTTTATTTAAATATATTCTTTTTAATATGTCAATTACTTACAAAGGTGATGAATTCCTATTAATATTAAAAGAATTGCACCAAAGGCAGTAGTATACTTTCCTAAAAGATAATTGGCATATTTACCAATTAATAATCCTAAATAAGTAAAACAAAAACTAGTTATAGAAAATATCATTACAGAAGAAATCATATTATTTGTAATAGCTTGTAAACCTAAACCTGTAGAAAAAGAATCGATAGATACACCAAAAGCAAATAAAAACATATTTAAAATTTTTAGATTTATTTCTTTTTCTTCTTTCTTTAATAAATCTATTAACATTGATAAAGCTAAATATATTAAAATTGTACCTAATAAAAAATTACTATTTATAGTGAATATAGAAGTTATTTTAATTCCAATAAAATTACCAATTAAGGGCATTAAAAAGTGCATTATTCCAACTATACTTGAAAAAATAAGCATTTTTCTTTTAGCTAAATTATAGGTTCCAATTCCTAGTGATAAAGAAAATGTATCCATACTAAGAGCTATGGCTATCATAAAAACGGTAATGATTTCTTTCATAAAAAAAATCCTCCTAATAAATAATACTAGAAGAATTTTAATAAATTACATATATTTATTAAAAATGTCTTTCACAAAAAATTGATAATCCACATTCTTTAGATCATTATTTTCTGTTTCCATTAAACATAAAGGAGGAAACATTAAACACCACCAATTATCACCTTTTCCATTACCCAAAGTTAAGACAAGAGATTCATAATACCCTTCTTGATAGGTAATACCTTTATATTTTTTTTCTGGGAAATAGTTATTACCGTAGTTAATATTATAAGTAATATTATAATTATCAACCATATTTTTAATTTTAGGTATACTTTCATTTAAAATTTTTTGGGCTTCTTGTTTATTTTTTGTTAATAATAAATCTTTTTTAACAATATTTTCAACATTGTTTTTTATTTCAACTTTAGTTGCTTGATCCTCAAAACTATTACTATTAGCGATAACTCGAAAACGAATAGCATTATCAGGAATAATAAATTCTTCTTCTTTTTTATTAATTAATATTATAGTTAAAAAAAATAAGACTATAATTACTTTTTTCATTTTATCACCTAAGTAATTATGTCTCTATTTTAATTTATTTATTCATTTTATTTTTCATTTAATATTGCTTCTAATTTAACTTTTTTATTATGTTCAATAGGAACCCATTTTAATTCTTTTTTAAATAGGCACATAGCGTTAATTGGAATCCAGGTAATCATAAATATAGAGAATAAAAATATTCCATGTAAGGTTTCATATAAATCTCTCTTATAATATATTAAAACAAACATATTGATTATTACACCAATTAAATATGTAATCATAAAACAAATTAGGCCAAGCGAAAAAAGTAAGAAAATAGATCGTTTAATTCTATTCCTAATATACTAAATAAACCAAGTATAACGGTTAATATTACGCTTAATGTTTGCATAATAGGTGCTGAACTAAATAATAATTTATCTAATGCTGAAAAGTCTTTATCTTTTAAAAATTTAATTAATAATTTTTTACGATATAGCCGATTACATTCTATTATTCCTTTACTCCAACGATTTCTTTGATTCCAAGACGTTTTAAAGTCAGTTGGTTGCTCGTCATAAGTAATTGCATCATCTATATAAGCTATTTTTATATTTCTTAGTACACACATAATAGAAAATTCAATATCTTCGGTGATAGTTTTAGGATCAAACCAGTCATCTATAACATTTTTATCAGCCATAAAACCAGTCCCATTTATAGCCGAAGCAGCATTTATTTTCATACGTGATTTATTGAAAAAGAAATTTTGAATATAATGAAATAAAGAAGAACTGGCGGTTAACCAATTATCAGAAATATTTTTGCTATCTTTTCGTCCTTGAGCAACTTTATATCCCGATTGATAAGCATCATTCATTTTCTTTAAAAAATCAGGATGAACAATATTATCAGCATCAAAGATTATATATGCATCATAATCCTTATTTTTTAACCGCTTAAAGGCGTATTTTAAAGCGTCTCCTTTGGATTTTACAGGAACATTAACACTAATTATTTTAGACCCAGCTTTTTTGGCAACTTCTTTTGTATTATCAGTACAATTATTAATTAAAGAATATATATCATATAAATTAGAGGAGTAATTTTGTTCTTTTAAACTCTTTATTAAATCTCCTATAACTTGAGCTTCATTTCTAGCTGCTATTAAAATAGCAAACTTTGTTTTTGCTCTATGATTTCTTATGTTTAAGTCTATATCTTTAAAAGCGAATAAACCAGTTATAATAAAATATAGCCCATATAAAAGTGTGATTAAAAATAAACTATAATATATTATTTGAACCATTTTTGTTACTCCTTTATTAATACTACTTTATAAATTTTATGTGACTATTAAGTGACTTTATACTTATTAATCTAATATAATTATACATAGGTTAAGAAGTACTGTCAAATGAAATTGAAATACTTTACCTTATTTGTTTTCAATAAAAAGGTAACGATTTTTTCCTGTTAAATCTTTTTCAATTTTTATATTTGCTGAAGGAAATTTTTTTTTAGCTAGTTCTTTAATAGCTTTTCCCTGATTCATTCCAATTTCAAAAGCTATTAATTTGGGTTTATTAGAGATTATTTTTAGAATACGATCATAAAATATTAAGCCTTTTTTTTCGGCAAATATAGCATTTTGTGGTTCATACTTTGTGGATAAATCAACATTTTCATTATATCCCACATATGGCGGATTAGAAACGATTATATCATAGTCTCGATCTAATTCTTCATTTAAAATATTTTTTTCAAAAAAATTTATTTTTACATTATTAAGATCAGCATTTTTTTGGGCCACTTCAAGAGCTTTAGAAGATATATCTAAAGCGTAATACTTTTGAAAAATTTTTTTTGCTATACTAATAATAATACAGCCACTTCCTGTTCCTATATCTAATATCTTTAAAGTATTTTGAGGATAGTTTTTAATTTTGGAAATTATTTTTTCGACTAAAAATTCGGTTTCAAAACGAGGAATTAAAACATTCTCATTTACTTCTAAGGTGCAATCACAAAATTCAACATTGCCTATTAAATATTGAACTGGATAATTATTTTCTAATTTTTTTGTGATTTCTGTTAAATTATTGGCATATAATTTTTTTAAAATTTTCCAGTCAATATCTGTTATATTATTTGGTTTTATTTTTAAGACCTCCATTTAAAAAACAGGTTTATTCTCCTGCTAGTTTTCTTTTTAAATCTTCTGTTATTAAAGCATCTATTATCGGCTCTAATTCTCCATTCATAACTCGATCTAAATTCATTACAGAAAATCCTATACGATGATCTGTCACTCTATTTTGAGGATAATTATAAGTTCTAATTTTTTCCGAACGATCTCCCGTCCCAATTTTGCTTTTGCGCACAGAACCTTCCGTCTGCTCTTTTTCTTGTTGCATATTATCATATATTTTTATTTTTAATAATTTCATGGCTTTATCTTTATTCTTTAATTGACTTCTTTCATTTTGACAAGTAACCACTGTATTTGTTGGCAAATGAGTTATTCTTACAGCTGAATTAGAGGTATTAACTGATTGGCCTCCTGCTCCACTTGAATGATAAACATCAATTTTTAAATCACTTTCTTTTATTTCTATATCAATATCGTCAATTTCAGGCATTACTAAAACAGTAGCGGTTGAAGTATGAATTCTCCCTTGGGTTTCTGTTTGAGGTACCCTTTGAACACGATGTGCACCACTTTCATATTTCATTTTACTATAAACATTTTCTCCTTTGATTGTACATTCAACTTGAGAAAATCCTCCACTTGTTCCTTCTAGCTCATGATTTATTTCAATTTTCCAACCATTTTTTTCGGCATAATATGTATACATTCGTAATAAATCGCCAGCAAATATATTTGCTTCATCGCCCCCTGCTGCTCCACGAATTTCCATAATTATATTTTTTCCATCATTTTCATCTTTTGGAATTAACATAATTTCTAAATCTTGCTTTATTTTTTGAATTTTTTCAGTATTTTCTATGATTTCTAACTCAGCAATTTCTTTTAGTTCAAGATCATTTAATAATTCTTTTGCTTCTTCGATTTTATTTTTACAAACATTTAATTCTTCATATTTATCCACAATTTCTTTTAGTTCACTTTGTTCTTGAGATAAAGATTTAATGGCTTTAAAGTCATTAATTATTTCAGGTTTTATTAATTCTTTCGTTATTTCTTCATATCTTTTTTTGATACTTTCTAATTTTTCTTCCATTATTTATCATCTTTCTATTAAAAATTAGATTCTTCTTCATCTTCTTCAATTATTACTAAATCTTTTAAATCATCACTATTATCATCATTATCGTCTTGATCTTCATCAAAAAATATTTCTTCTTCTTTTGTTTCTTCATTTTCTTCAACTTCATCGAGATTAATCTCTTCTTCATCTTCTTCAATTATTATATCTTGAACATGACGGTCTTTTAAATCCCATGATCCATCATCTAGCATAATAAATCGTTTATCCAGAGTTAATATTTCAAAAAAGTCGCCAATTTTTTCTTCAATTGTTGATTCTGGTAAATTTATTAATTTACCAATTTCTTTAAATAAATCTATTATTTTCATTTGATGTTGATTTTCTGATAATAGTGCATATGCTAAATCATCGTATGACATTAATTCTAGTTCTTCCTGAGTTAATTTTTTTAAATTCATAAATAATCCTCCTACATTTTTGATGGAATATCAATCACTAATATATCTAATAAGGTTTTAATTATTCTAGTTGTTAGATCTAATAGTGTAATCCAATCCTTTTTGATATTTATATCTTTTAAATTATTTATATGATTATTTTCGTAAAATGCATTCATTAAAACACAAATATCATATAAATAATTAGCTATTATAGATGGCATTCTCATTTTAAATGCGTAATTTATAATTTCATCTAATTCTAATAATTTCATTCTTAAATTACGATCGTGACCATTATATATTGTTTTACTTAACTTGTCTATATATGTTTGGTTATTTTTAATTATTTTTTGAGTTCTAAGAAAGGTATATAAAATATAAGGTCCAGTTTTCCCGATAGATGATGAAAATTTATCAATATCAAAAACATACCCTTTTTCGCGATTATTTTGTAAATCGGCATATTTTATAATTGAATTAACTATTATATCTAAATCTTTGACTGAATAATCTTCTTTTATATCATTAATTTTCAAATAAATATCTTTAGTTTCTTTAAATAATTCTTCTAATTTAGGTGTATTTCCTGATCTAGTTTTAAAAGGTTTACCATCGGGACCATTTATAGTACCAAAACCTAAAAATTCTAAATCTATATCTTTAGTTTTTTCTAATTTTTTACTTACACGAAACACTTGAGTAAAATGAAGATTTTGACGACTATCAGCTACATATAGTATCTTATTGGGATTATAATCTTTTTTTCTTTGATAGATAGTAGCTAAATCAGTAGTACTATAAAGAAAGGCTTGATTACTTGTTTGATATATCAAAGGAGGTATTTCATTTTTATCTTTTTCTTCAGCAATATAAATTACTTTGGCTCCATTACTATTTTCTAATAAGTCTTGATTTTCTAAAGCTTTGGTTAATTCTGGAATATATTTATAAGAATCTGATTCCCCTAACCATAAATCAAAATTTACTCCTAAATAATCATATAATTTTTTGATGTCTTCTTTTGATATTTCTAATAATTTTCGAAAGTATTCTTGATATAATTTATGGCCATCTTGTAATTGTTTAGTTATACTAGAACATTCTGCTTTTATTTGCTCATTTTCTTTACATAAACTACTAATTTTTGGATAAAGATCAATTAATAGTTCTATTGTTATTTCATTTGTAGATATATTTTCTTTTAATAATCCATATATTACTTGGCCAATTTGAAGACCATAATCTCCTAAATGAACGTCAGATATAACTTTTTGATTCATATAAATTAAAAGTCTTTTAATGGATTCTCCTACTATAGCGGGTCTTAAATGACCAACATGAAGAGGTTTTGCAATATTGGCTCCGCCGTAATCAATTACGATTGTTTCTTTTATGGGCATTGTTATATTAAATTTAGAAGATTTAAGCATTTTATTTAATAATTCATTAATATATTCATCACTTAAAGTAAAATTAATAAAACCTGGACGTACACATTCTATTTTAGAAAATTTATTTAAGCATTTAAAATTTTCTTGCAATTTAGTTACAATCTTACATCCTAAATCATAAGGGTTTTGTTGATTTTTTTTAGCAATCGCAAAGATGCCATCATACTGATAATCACATAAATCAGGACGATTTGAGATTTTTAATTGAATATTTGGTTCTTCTTGATTAAACTCTTTAATAATTTCTTTTAACTCATCATTCATCATTCTTCACTCTTTTCTATGACAATTTTATTTTTAAAATCATCTGTTTCAATAACATATTCTAAAATAATTATATTATTTTGAATCTTTAAATCACATAAATCTACAATTATATAAAATTCTAAATCCTCAGCTTTTAATTTAAGACTACTTGAGTTATTTTTTATATCTAATTTAAATATATATTCTTCATTTTCACGGATAAAATATTGCTCTTGTATATTTAAAATAGTATCAAAATCAAATAAATTAAATCTGAAAATATTATTAGCTAATGCTAAATTTTTATAAGTGTTTTCATAAATCTTTTCGTCATTTTTATAAAAAGTTAGAGAGAAGCTTTGAAATTGCAAATAAAACACCTCTTTTTTATCTAGGACATTATATCATAAAGAATATATATTTGCACTCTTAAATTTTAATAATTTTTTTAGATAAAAAATACTACTTATATATGTAGTATAAATTTTTTCTTTTTGCTGATTTTTTTCTTTTAAATTAGAAATTTCTTTTTCTATCTCTTTTATTTTTGCCGCAAGAGCTTTATTTAAAAAATATTTCTTGCATTAACTTATCGTTAGAACAATTATTTTTTCGGACACGACTATCACCTTGGGAAATTTGATCAATTTGCTTTAGAGTATTTTGAATTTCGATATCGATAAGATTGGCTTTTTCCTTTTGAAGAATTTGGTATTAAGTAATAACACTTTTGTTCATTTTTTGACTCTTCTTTCATATAATGCTTTAATAAGAGTTGGTATCAAAACTATAGATGAATTATTTTTTAGGATCTATATCGATAAAAGAATTAAAAACCAAAGTTCATCTAATTGGACGTCAATTTTCTAACGAAGAAAGTGTCTTAATAAAGCTTTTGTTGTTCTAGTACGTAACTTCATTTCTTCAATATAAATAGTTTGCATAATTATTGTTTTTTTTATTTAACCTTAAAATAAAAAATAGTCAAATAGTTCATTTTTTTCATAATATTTATTTTTCTCAACATAATAAAAAAAGGTGAATCTATGAAAAAGTTACTTTTTTTTACTAAATCAACTATATTTTTATTTTTTATTTTTCTTATCTGTTTAACTGGACTTTATACTTATGCTTTTTTTAGTCCTAAGTTAGAACTTAAAAATATTGGTCAAATGTATATGTATGATAGAGACGACAATTTAGTGTATCAAGGTAGTGGTTCTAGTGAATGGACAAATCTAGAAGATATATCTGATAATTTAATTAATGCAGTTATTAGTGTGGAAGATAAAAATTTCTATAGACATCAAGGTTTTGATTATTTACGAATTATTAAAGCAATGGCTCTTAATATAAAAAATAAATCTATTGTTCAGGGGGCTTCAACAATTAGTCAGCAATATATTAAAAATATGTATTTAGATTTTGATAAAACTTGGGCTAGAAAAATGGAAGAAGCTTTTTTAACATTGGAGTTGGAAGTTCATTATGATAAAGATAAGATTTTAGAAGGTTATTTAAACACTATAAATTTTGGAGCTGGTAATTATGGAATTATGAATGCAAGTTCTTATTATTTTAATAAAAAAGCTAAAGATTTAACTTTAGAAGAAGCTATTATTTTGGCTGGTATTCCTAAAAATCCAAGTAAGTATAATCCTGTTACACATTATGATGAATGTATTAAAAGAGCTAAAACAGTGGCATTAGCAATGCTAAATAATAAAGTTATAGATGAGAATACATATAATAATCTTTTTCTGAAAAAAGTTGAAGTATATGGAAATCGTAATGAAAATAATTTACAGATGCTTATGTATTATCAAGATGCGGTATTACATGAATTAGAAAATTTAAAAAGCATTCCAACTTCTTTATTAGATTCGGGTAGTCTTAAAATATATACAAATTTAGATCTTGATAGCCAAGGTAAACTAGAAGAAGCCATTTCGAATAATGTAACTGATGAAAATTTGCAAGTTGCAAGTGTTTTAATTGATCCTGATACTGGAGCAATAAGAGCTTTAACTGGAGGAAGAAATTATATTGACAGTCAGTTTAATCGTGCTATTAGTTCTAAAAGACAAGTCGGATCAACAATGAAACCATTTTTATATTATGCGGCTTTAGAAAATGGTTTAACTAGTTCTTCGAAATTTTTTAGTGAACAAACAAATTTTGTTTTTTCTAATAATAAAATATATAGTCCGTCTAATTATAATGATATTTATGCTAATAAGGATATTACAATGGCAGCAGCACTTGCTTATTCAGATAATATTTATGCCGTTAAAACCCATTTATTTTTAGGAGAAGATAAATTAATTGAGGCCGCAAGAATGACTGGAATTACTGGGGATTTAGTCGCTAATCCTTCCTTAGCTTTAGGAACAAGTGAATTAAATATGTTAGATTTTGCTAAAGGATATACAACTCTTGCTAGTGGAGGATATAGAACTGATAATTTTTTTATTAGAAAAGTAGAAGATCTAGATGGAAATATTTTATATGAGCATAAAAATCAAAAAAAATTAGTATTAAATTCTAATTATGTATATATTTTAAATGAAATGTTAACTAACACTAGTAATGTAAAATTTCAAAGTTATACTACTCCAACTGCTTTATCAATTTCAAAAAAAATGAGTCGAAAATATGCTTTAAAAACGGGAACTACCAATACTGATTATTGGACAGTTGGATATAATCAAGATGCTTTAATGATGGTTTGGCTGGGTTATGATGAGGCAAAGGATTTAAATTCTGATGCTAGTAAGTGGGCGAAAAATATATGGGTAGAAACGATAGAAAATTATTTAAAAGATAAAGAAGATCATTGGTATGAAACGCCTCCTAATATTATTGGAATTTTAGAAGATCCTGTAACTGGCGAAAAAGCAACTAATAATAATGCCTCAATATTTTATTATGTTAAAGGAAGTGAAGGAAATTCAAACTCGGTTGAAGTTAGTAAAGAAGAATAAAAAAAGCTAGTTGGTATTAGCTTTATTTTTTAATTTTAATATTAATATTATAGATATTTTCTAAATCAGCTTCTTCGATTTCAATTTCGCATCCTTTCTTATTTAACTCTTCTATTGTATTACGAATTGTACTTATAGTGCTTTTTAAATCAATACCCTCCAATTCTTCTTGCTGTTCTTCGTAATCAGGAGATAATTTAATGACACTATCCATTGGATCTACAATCATTTCTTCATTTATGGGTTTAATTATTTCTTCAATAATATTATTATCACTATCATTTTCATTTTCTTTTTCAAAAACGGGATTTGGCTGATTAAAAAATGTTACTTCAAGGGGATTTGAATCGTTTAAAGTATTTTCTTTTGATGGTTCGTTTGGTAAATTATCTAAATCATCTAAGACTTCGACATCATTTAAAACTGGTTCTTCTTGATTTTCTGTGTTATTTATAACAGGTATTTCTGGTGGGATAAAACTATTAAATATTTCATCGGGATTTCCTAAATCCATATTTGCTTCCTCATCTTCTAAAAAATTAAAAAATTTATTAGGAACTTTATTTTCTGTTACAACAGGCTCCTTTTTAGGTTCTTCTTTTTTTTCAAAGGCTGATGGCATTAACATACTAGCAACATCATTAGGTGTACGAGCGGTGTTTATATCTTGAGCATTATTTAAAATATTATCTATATCAGGATTGATATTTACTAAAGGAATAATATTTTCTCCTTCTTCTTCGGTTTTATCTTTTAATTTTTTTAATTCAATATCTAATTGACGTACAGTCATTCTTTCATTGAGAATTCTTTTTAACCATTTTTTTTGTTCATCTTTATCTTCAATACTCAATAAAGCTCGAGCATGACGTTCTGAAATTTTTTCATTTAATAAAGCATCTTGCACTTCTGAATCTAAATTTAGTAAACGTAATTTATTGGCAATAGCTGATTGTGAAACACCCATTTTATTTGCTAACTGTTCTTGAGTTAGATATCCTCTATCTAATAAGTTTTTATAGGATTTAGCTTCTTCTATAGCAGTTAAATTTCTTCTTTGAATATTTTCTACTAAAGCAACTTCAGCACTTTTATTGTCATCTATATCTGAAATAATAACAGGAACTTTAGTAAGTCCCGCTTGGGTTGCTGCTTTATATCTTCGCTCTCCTGCGATTATTTCATACTTATCTCCTAATTTTCTAACTACTAATGGTTGAATAATCCCATGTTGTTTAATTGATTCTGTTAATTCATTTAATCCTTCTTCATTAAATGATAATCTTGGTTGAAACCTATTAGGCATAATGTCTTCAATAGGTATTTCTTGAATATTCTTTTCTATATTCACACTATCAGCCCCTTTTAGTCTATTATTAATATACATTATTTATCTTATTTTTTCAATGGTTTTTTGAGAATTTTATCATAACTTCTTGGATATAAGGAAGATGTTTTTTGGGAATGTTTAATAACTAAAATAGTTCTCTTACTATTTTCAATAGGTAAAGTAAATTCCTCTTTCTTTATTAATTCTCCTCCTAATATTTTTAGAGTGTGAAAGCTATTATTGTATTCTTCTTCAATATGAGATTTTAATGGAATAAATAGACCATTAATCTTTAAAGCTGGAATAGATAATTCTGCAATTATTCTTAAATCAGCTACTGCTCTAGATGTGACAATATCAAATTTTTCCAGGTTATTCTTGACATATACTTCTGCTCTATCATTAATAAATTCTACATTTGATAATTGTAAAAAAGAATTTAAATATTCTAAAAATTTGATCTTTTTATGATTGGAATCTAATAAAGTAAATTGACAATGAGGATTTATAATAGCTAAAACCATTCCAGGAAAACCAGCACCAGTTCCAATATCAAGAATTTTATTATGGGGCGAAAGATATTTTTGAAGAGTTAAAGAATCATAAAAATGTTTTAGATAAATGCCTTCTTCATCTTTAATAGCAGTTAAATTAGTATGCAAATTATATTCAATTAATATATTTTTATAAATTTCTAATTGTTCTAATTCTTTTGATGTTAAATTTATATTTAGTTTTTTTAAATATTCATAAAATAATTCTTTATTCATTTTTGTTATATTCCTTTTTTAAATAGATAGCTAAGATAGAGATATCGGAAGGATTAACTCCACTAATACGGGCAGCTTGTCCAATCGAAATAGGACGAATTTTTTCTAATTTTACTCGAGCTTCGCTAGCCAAATTTTTGATTTTTTTATAATCAATATCTTGAGGAATTTGTTTTTCTTCTAATTTTAACATTTTATTAATTTCTTTTTGCGTTTTATTAATATATCCTTCATATTTTATTTCTATTTCTACTTCTTCTTTCACTTCAGGCGAAAAATCAATTTTTAGAAATTCTTCTAAGAACTCTAAAGTAATTTCGGGGCGTTTTAATAATTCGATTAAGGTTATTTTATTATGAGGTATACTAAATTTTTCTTCTTGAAAAATTTTTTTATTAATATCATTTATTTCTAATTTAGTTTGGGTTAAAAAGTCTTTTAATTTTTGAATATTTTTAACTTTTTCTAAATATTTTTGATAGGATTTTTCTGTTATGCTTCCATATTTAAAAGCTAATTCTTTTAAACGTAAATCGGCGTTATCATGACGCAATAACAAACGATACTCAGCACGTGATGTTAGCATTCTATATGGTTCTTTAGTTCCTTTGGTTACTAAATCATCTATTAAAACTCCAATATAAGATTCATTTCTTTTTAAAATTAAAGGGGATTTTTTTTCTATTTTTCGAACAGCATTTATTCCCGCTATAAGGCCTTGAGCTGCGGCCTCTTCATAACCACTAGTCCCATTTATTTGCCCGGCTGTAAAAAGATTTTCGATTATTTTGGTTTCTAAAGATGGTTTTAATTGTAAAGGATCAATTGCATCATATTCTATAGCATAAGCATATTTAGTTATTTCAGCCTTTTCTAAGCCTTTTAAACTATGCACCATTTGTTCTTGAACATCTTCAGGCATACTGGTAGAAAAACCCCCAATATACCATTCATCATAATATTTACTTTCAGGTTCTAGAAACAATTGATGACGTTCTTTATCTTTAAATCGTACTATTTTATCTTCAATTGAAGGACAATATCTTGGACCAGTTCCGGTAACATGTCCTCCATACATACTTGATTTTTCCAAATTATCTAATATAATTTGATGAGTTTTTTCATTCGTATAGACTAAGAAACATTTTTCTTGATTATTAAGTTTATAAAAAGGTTTATTATCATGAGAAAATGTATAATATTTATCATCTCCTAGTTCTTCTTGACAAACAGAAAAATCAAGAGAATCTTTTTTTACTCGCGGTGGGGTTCCAGTTTTAAGTCTTTGAATCGTAAATCCTAATTTTTTTAAATTATCACTTAAAAAATTACTTCGTTTTTCGCCATGAGGTCCACTTTCGATACTTTTTGCTCCTCTTAGAATATTACTTTTTAAATATGTTCCAGTGGTTAATATTAAAGTATTACAATATATTTTTTCATGATTATTTAATATAATACCTTCGATAATGTTATTACTAACTATTAATTCTTCCACGATCCCCTCTTTTATTTCTAAATGAGGGGTATTTTTTAATTCTTCTAACATATTTTTAGGATATATAATTTTATCGATTTGACATCTTAGCGATTGAACAGCAGGGCCTTTTTTCCGATTTAACATTTTAATTTGAAAATGAGATTTATCAGCAACACGTCCCATTAAACCACCTAAGGCGTCGATATCACGAACAATAATTCCTTTTGCAGTTCCGCCAATGGATGGATTACAAGGAGTGTCTGCTATATTTTTTATATTCATTGTTAATAAAAGCGTTTTTTTCCCCATAAAAGCTGCTATATGGGCAGCTTCACAACCAGCATGTCCTCCTCCTACAACTATAAGGTCATATTTCATCTTTCTCACCTTCTATTTTTTTTTCATACATATATTTTTCTTATCTCCTTTTTATATTTTTATTGCTTTTTTTCTTGCTAGTTCTTCCGCAAAGTGCAATAATTTTTTAGCAATTCCTAGTTTCTGATATTGTTTTAGAATGGTTAATCGATGAAGAATGTAAGCTTTTTCTTGACTTGTTTCTATTAAGTTGCCATATTCTTTTTTATCTTCTTCGATTATTTTTATAATTTTTTTATGTTTTCTTGACTTCCTAATTCAATCATATTCACACATCCTTAATTTGGAACTTTCCTTTACTTTCCTAAACAAAAATTTTGAAATAGTTTATCTATTAGTTCATCTTCGTAAGTCTCTCCTATTAAAAGACCTAATGTTTCCCAGACATCTCTTATATAAATTTCTAACATATCAATAGGCATATTTTTGGGAATATCATCTGCTACTTTAGTAATATCTTTTATGGCTTTTTTTATTAAATTTATTTGTCGAATATTTGATAAATAAGTACCATCTTTTTCTTCAATCTTATCTAAATGATATAAATTAATTATTTCTTTTTTAAGATTATCAAGTCCATTTATTTCTTTAGTATTACCTGAGATAAAAGAAATATCTGAGGGAAGGTTTATTTTTTTCGCCAAATCATTTTTATTGAGAAAAATTATATGCGGTTTTTTTTGAATTTTTTTTATTAATTCTTGATCCTCAAAAGTTAACTCTTCATTATTATTTAAGACTAATATTATTAAGTCAGCCGTATCAATTATTTTTTTACTGCGATTGACTCCAATTTTTTCAACTTGGTCATTGGTTTTGCGAATACCTGCTGTATCAATTAAATTTAATTCTATACCATTCATGGTGGTTTTGGCTTCAATTAAATCTCTTGTAGTTCCAGAAATATCAGTCACAATAGCTTTTTCTTCATTAAGAAAAGCATTTAAAAGACTACTTTTTCCCACATTAGGTCGACCTACTAAAGCTATATCAATTCCTGATTTTATAATTTTGCCAAGAGAAGCATTTTCTAATAAATGTCCTAAATCTTTTTTTATATTTAAAACTTGATTCATTAAATCTTCATTTGTTACTTCTTTATTATCCTCATATTCGGGATAATCTATATTTACAGCAATGTTAGCTAAAAGATTTAATATTTTATCTCTTTCTGTTTTTATTATATTGGTTAAGCGACCATTTAATGAATTAATAGCAATTGCTCGTTGTTTTTCACTTTTGGAAGAAATTAAATCCTGAACGGCTTCTGCTTCTAATAGATTAATTCGGCCATTTAAAAAAGCTCTTTTAGTAAATTCACCAGGCTCAGCTATTCTGGCTCCGTTCTCAATTACTAAAGAAAAAATTTTATTCGTTGTTGCTATTCCACCATGACAATTAATTTCAACAACATTTTCAGTTGTATAAGTTTTAGGTGCTAACATAACCATCACTAATACTTCATCGATTATTTGATCTTGGTCTATTATATAACCATAATTGATAGTATGAGATTTTACTTTTTCTAAATTTTTTCCTTTAAATATTTTATTAACTATCTTTAAAGAATCTTTGCCACTTATACGAACAATGGAAATAGCACCTTTACCAGAAGCAGTTGAGATTGAAGCAATTGTATCTTCCATTTTTGTCACTTCCTTCGCGGGTATTATATCATATAATTATTTCCCGGGAAATCTTTTATTAAAAAACCTATTGTTATTATGCAATAGGTTTAATTATAACATGGCGATTTGGCTCTTCTCCTTCACTAATTGTAGTTATGCCTTCAAAATTAACTAAAGAATTGTGAATAACTCTTCTTTCAAAAGAATTCATATTTTCTAATTTTACTTTGATTTTAGTAGAAACTACTTCTTTAGCCATTTTTTTAGCTAAATGTTCAAGATTTTGAATTCTTTGTTCTTTATAGTTTTCTACATCTAAATTTAGATTTATATAATATTTATATTGATTTAAAAAGTATTGTCTACATAAAATTTCTAAAGCTTTTAAAGTTTGCCCATTTTTCCCAATTAAAATTTGATTATTATCAGAAGTCATTTGAACTTCTATTTTACGTTCTTTTAATTGAGTTTCAATCATGACTTTAAGGCCTAAATTTTCAATTACTTGGGAAAGAAAATTTTTAATTTCTTTTTCCACTTCGTTTAAGGTAGTGGCATTTATTTTAAATGTTAAACTTTTAAAAAGATGCCCTTTTTCCTCTTTAATATTATAAATTATTTCATTTAAATTGGCATTTAATGTTTCACTAACCTTTTTTAAAGCCTCTTCTTTTGTTTTAGCTTCTAATTTTACTTCTTGCATCTTATCCTCTTTTCTTACTCTTAGAATTATTAATTTTTTTGAATAAATAATTTTGAATAACAATAAATCCATTAGTTACAACCCAGTATAAAGCAATTGCTGTTGGTAAACTAAAAGAAGCAAATGAGATGATTATAATCATAAATATTAAAGAATAACGCATTTGACGTTCCATTTCACTATTAGTACCTGCTTGATTCATGGAATTTTTAAAAGATAAATAAGTAGTTAAGACAATTAGTATTATTAAAATAATATATAAATAGTTACCATTACTTATACCTACTCCTGGAGTCATACCTAATTTCATGCCAAATAATTTATCTTCAAAAATGGCCGGAACACGATTAATAGCTTGTAAAAAAGCAAAAAATAACGGTAATTGAATAAAAGCTATTAAACAGCCTGATACGGGATTTATTTTATATTTCTTATAAACCAACATTGTTTCTTGGCTTTTTTTCATCATAGAATCACTGTCAGTTTTATTGGCATATTTTTTTTCTATTTTTTTAATTTCTGGAGTTGCTTTCTTCATATTTTCTGATTGATCAATACTTTTTTTGGAAAAAGGCATCAAAATAAGACGAATTAAGCACCCTACTAACATTACAGAAATACCATAATTTTTTACCAAAGATCCTAATTTCAATATTAAATAAGCTAAAGGTTTTACAAAAATTGATTCCCATAAACCATTATACTTAATACTATTAGGCTTAAATTTATTGCATTCTGGTAAATCTTCTAATTTTGTTTTTAACTGATCATTATATTTTTCATACTTTTCATATAAAGATTTTTCTGTTGGTTTACAAAGAATATTATTTTGTAAACTTTGACCAGTTTCTTCATTAGTGATTATTTTTTTATTTTCTTTTAAATAATCTTTGTTTCCACATCCAGTGGTGAATAATAAACTTATAAATATTAAAATAGTTAATTTTTTTAGTTTCATTTTATCTCCTTTATTAATTCTATTAATTTTCTTTCCATTTCTTGAAAAAATGTAAAAGCACAATCTTTTTTTATCATTATAATATAATCAACACTATTTGAAAAGATGTCTTTATTTTGATCAATAATCATTTTAACTTGTCTTTTTAATTTGTTACGTAACACAGCTTTACCTACTTTTTTACTTATAGCTAAACCAAAACAAGGATACTTTTTTTCTCTTTTCCTTATATATATAGTAAAATATTTATTTTTTAAATAGGGACAATTTTTAATTATTTGATTAAATTCTTCTTTTCTTTTTATAATTTCATATTTTTTCAAGATATCACTTCCTATTTAATAATATCAAAAAAACCACTTAAAGTGGTTACTTTGTAATTAAATTTTTACGGCCTTTTTTTCTTCTACTTTTTAAAATCTTTGTTTCTTTACGAGCAAAAAAACCATGTTTCTTTGCTTTTTTTCTTTTATTTGGTTGATATGTCCTAATCATTTTAATTACCTCCTTTAAATCTAAAGCTTCCTTATTATAATATTAGTGGATAAAAAAAGTCAAGAAATTATCTTGAAAGATTAATAGTTGATTGTTTGTGAATAACTTTTATTTTAAATAAAGAGATAATTATGGTTATAAACATATAAACAGATGTGTTGATAATTATTATGCACATGTTAATAAAAAAAAATTAAAAATTTGTGGATAATGTTGATAAATTTTAAAAACTCGTTTAATATAAGGAAAAATTGATGTGGATAAAATGTGAATTAGTGTGAATAAACCTTTTTTAGCTTTTAATTTAAAAAGGATTGAGCTACAATGAAATTGGTTAGAGTAACGATAGCGGGGTGAGGTAGTTGTTAGTTGAAAATCTTTGGCAAAACTTTTTAAACAATATACAAAACGAAATAAATCCAGCTTCTTTTCATGCTTGGTTTAATGACTTAAAATTAATCAAATTAGATAATGATGCTATAACTATTCAAGTCCCTATGGAAATCCATAAAAAAATTTTAGGAGATAATTATTACTCTTTGATTGAGGAAACTTTATTTAAACTTTCTGGAATTAATTATGACATTAAATTTATTTTAGAAGAAGAAAAAGAAATAATTGTGGATAACAACTCACAAACTGTTGATAACTTAATAAAAGAAGAAGTTTGGGAAAGTAATTTAATACCTTCTCTTAATTTTGAAAATTTTATTGTAGGAGATACTAATCGCTTAGCTAAAGTGGCCGGAATGGCAGTTGCTGAACAACCTGGCAAAATTCATAATCCTTTATTTATATACGGAAAAAGCGGACTTGGGAAAACCCATTTAATGCATGCTATCGGTAATTTTATAACAGAGCACAGTAATAAAAAGGTTTTATATACAACAAGTGATATATTTATGAATGATTATACAGGGATTGCTAATTTAGAAAAAGGGCAGAATGCTATTGATTATGCCAATAATTTTAAAAATAAATATCGAAATGTGGATGTTTTAATTATCGATGATATTCAATATTTAGTAGGAGCTGAAAAAACCCAACAAGAATTTTTTCATACCTTTAATGCCTTACATCAAGCCAATAAACAAATTATTATTAGTAGTGATCGTAGTCCTGATGATTTAAAAATTTTAGAAGAACGGCTTCGAAGTCGATTTATGTGGGGATTACCTGTAGATATTTATCCTCCTGATTTTGATTTAAGAGTCCGTATTATTAAACAAAAAATAAAAAATACCAGTATTGGTGATAAAATAGATGAAAACGTAATTGAATTTATTGCTAATAGTTGTCAAAATGATGTACGTTTTTTAGAAGGGGCTTTAAATCGATTAATGGCTTATACTGCCATGATTGTTCCCGATAAAGTGGATTTAGAATTTGCTAATGAAGCTTTAAAAGATTTTGTGAATAAGAATATTTATTCTGAAAATAATATTCAAAATATTCAAAAAGCGGTGGCAGATTTTTATAATATTACTGTTGATGACTTAAAGGGGAAAAAGCGAAGTGCTAATATTGCTTACCCAAGGCAAATTGGAATGTATTTATCTAGAATGTTAACAGATGAGACATTTCCTAGGATTGGTTTAGAGTTTGGAGGAAGAGATCATTCGACAGTTATTCATGCTTGTGATAAAATAGAGAACGATTTGAAATCGAATAAGAAATTAGAATTAGAAATTAATGAAATCAAGAATAAAATATAGTTGTTAATAAGTAGAATTATATAAACAAAGTTATACACAAAAAAAAGAGAGGTCATTCTTAGAAAATATAACAAAAAATATAATTATCCACATTATCAACGCTATTATAAATATTATTATAAATTAATAAGAAAGAAGGAAATAAAAATATGAAATTTACAATCGATAAAAATATATTATTGGAGAATTTAAATAATGTTATTAAAGGAGTATCAACAAAAAATGTTATTCCAGTATTAAATGGAATAAAGTTTGAATTAACTGAAAATGGTTTATCATTAACTGCTAGTGATAGTGAATTAACTATTAATTCTTTTATTGATAAAAAAGAAATAAAAAATATAGAAAGTGTTGGAACAATTGTTATTCAAAGTAAGTTTATTTTAGAAATAATAAGAAAGATGCCAAGTGATGTTATTAACTTTGAAGTTATCGACAGTTTAAAAATTAAAATATATACAGATAATAATCAATATAATTTAAATTGTTTAGATGCGAGTGATTATCCTAATTTAAAAATGGAAGAACATAAAGATCCAATCTTATTAAAAGGAGATGTCTTGAAGTCTTTGATCAATCAAACTGTTTTCGCTATTTCAACCCAAGAATTAAGACCTTTATTAACGGGTATTAATGTAACTATTATGGGAGATTCTTTAATTTTTATAGCTACAGATTCTTATCGTTTAGCTAAGAAAAACATTAAACTTTCGACTCCAATTAATACAGAGGTTGATATCGTTATTCCGGGAAAAAATATTTTAGAGTTAGAAAAAATAATTACTGATGATGAAATGGTAGAGATGCATATCTTTAATAATAAAGTTTTGTTTAAATATAAAAATATAAAGTTTCAAACTAATTTATTATCTGGAACATATCCTAATACTTCTAATTTAATTCCGACAGATTTTGGAATTATTGCGAAGATAAATAAGAATGAGTATACCGCAAGTGTTGATCGAGCTGCTTTATTAACGCAAGGAAAAGATAAGAATATTATTAAAATGAAAATAGAAAATAAAGAAATGATTATTAATTCATATGCTTCAGAAATAGGAAAAGTTGAAGAAAAGTTATTTGTTGATACTGATCCATCAGCAAATATTGAAATATCGTTTAGTTCAAAATATATGTTAGAAGCTTTAAAAACGATTAAAGAAGAAGAAATATTAATACTGTTAACAAATGATGTTAGACCAATTGTGATTAAGTCTTTAACTGATGAGTCTTTAATTCAATTAATTTTACCAATAAAAACTTATTAAATTGATAGGTTTTTTTATTTTTCGACAAATATTTTATTTTCTCTTTGGTAGGGTAGAAAACAATTTTCTAGTGTTAGGGGGTGAAATTAAATGGAAAATTATGAAATTAATAAAAATACTGTTGCTTTATATGCAATGGGTAATAAAACAAGAGTGTATGAAGAAGATTCTAATTTTATAATTGACAAAACAGCTAATGAAATTATGGAGGAAAGTTGTAAATATTTTGGAAGTAGTTTGGCTGGAAGGAAAAAAGGAACAGAAAGTTTAATAGGAGTTTCTTATAAAGCTCCTATAATCGTGGAAGAGAGTAGTAATATAATATTTTTTCCTACTTCATCGCCACGACTTGCTGATTGCTCTTGGATTAGATTAAGTTATATAAATCGTTATTATTATGAAAATAATAAATTAGTTGTGGAATTTAAAAATAAAGATAAAATTGTGTTAGATACGTCTTATGGAATTGTTGATAATCAAGTTCTTAGAGCAACACGATTAGAATCCGTTTTAAATGGCCGTAAATTGGAAAAAAATATACAAAAAGATGTATAAATGTGTTATAATTTTAATAGGTATAGGAGTACATAAATACCTATTATTTTATTATATGAGCGTAAAAGAGGCTAAAAATGCAAATACAAGAATTAAAATTACTGAATTTTCGTAACTATGATAAATTAGATATTTTTTTTCATAAACATTTAAATATTATTTATGGAAAAAATGGAAGTGGAAAAACAAATTTAGTAGAAGCAATTTATGTTTTAGCTTTAACAAGGTCATTTCGCCAAATTAGTGATAAAACATTAATTAGAATAGGAACTAATTTAACGAAAGTTGAAGGAATATTAAAAATAAATTTTGAGGAAACTTATAAGGTTATTATAACTAATGAGGGAAAGAAAGTTAAAATTAATAACAATAAAGTTTCGAAAATTAGTGATTATATTTCGAGGATAAATGTGGTTTTATTTAGTCCGAGTGATTTAAAGTTGGTAAAAGATACACCTAGTATAAGAAGAAAGTATTTGAATATTTCTATTTCTCAGTTTCAAATAGATTATTTGAAAAAATTAAGTGATTATAATAAAATTCTTAGAATTAGAAATGCTTATTTAAAAAAAATGTATTTGAATGGTAATTCTTTAGAATCTTATTTGTATGTTGTGACAGAAAAAATGATAGATTTAGGAATAGAGATATTTAATATTAGAAAGAAATATATTGATTATATTAACAAATATATTGAGGATATTTATCAAAAAATTACTTTAAATGGAAATTTAGAAATTAAATATGTGAGTGATTTTGCTGCCAAAGAGAAAGATGATTTAATAGCGCTTTATAATAAGAATATAAAAAGGGATTTAACTTTAGGAAAAACTAATTTGGGGGTTCATCATGATGATTTTAGATTTATTTTGAATGGATTAGATTTAAAGGATTATGGATCTGAAGGGCAACAAAAAAATGCAGTTATTGCTTGGAAATTTAGTGAAGTAAATATTTTTAAAAAGGAAAAAAATGTAGTGCCTATATTGATTTTAGATGATTTGTTAAGTGAATTGGATATGGAGAAAATTAAAAATATTTTTTCTTTTATTGATTTAGATGTCCAAACTTTTATAACAACAACCGAAATGGAAAAATTAGCGTTTTTATTAGAAAAGTATAATTATCAAAAATTTTATATTCAAAATGGAAAATTGATGGAGGTAGAGTAATGGAAGAGAAAAAACATTATGATGATAGTGATATTCAAGTATTAGAAGGTTTAGAAGCAGTAAGAAAAAGACCAGGAATGTATATTGGTTCTACAAGTGAGAAAGGTCTGCATCATTTAGTTTGGGAAATTGTTGATAATGCCATTGATGAGGCATTAGCAGGCTATTGTGATGATATAGAAGTAGTTATTGGCAAAGGTAATACAATTACAGTAAAAGATGATGGAAGAGGAATGCCAACAGGAATTAATGCGAAAACAGGGTTATCCACAGTAGAAACAATTTTTACAGTATTACATGCTGGTGGTAAGTTTGGTGGAGGAGGCTACAAAGTTAGTGGAGGACTTCATGGAGTAGGTGCCAGTGTTGTTAATGCTTTGTCGACTTGGTTAGAAGTGACTATATATCGCGATGGAAAAATATATTATCAGAAATTTAGTAATGGCGGGCATCCTGAAGATTCTTTAAAAGAAATTGGAACTTGTGAGGAAAATCGGACAGGAACTACAGTAACTTTTAAAGCAGATCCAGAAATATTTACAGAAACTACTGTATATAATTATGATACTTTAGCTAAGAGACTGCAAGAACTAGCTTTCTTAAATAAAGGAATTCGAATTATTTTGTTTGATGAAAGAGAAGAAGATAAAAAGCAGGAATTTTTGTATAATGGGGGAATTATTGAGTATGTTAATATGCTTAATAAGAATAAAACGCCTGTTCATAAGGATGTTATTTATTTTGAAGGGACAGAAGATGGAATAGAACTTGAAGTAGCTATGCAATATAATGATTCTTATAATGCCAGTCTTTATTCGTTTACTAATAATATTAATACTTATGAAGGGGGAACACATGAGGATGGGGTTAAAAGAGCTTTAACTCGAGTTATCAACAATTATGCCAAGAATAATAAACTTTTAAAAGATAATGATGATACTCTTACAGGTGAAGATGTTAGAGAAGGTTTAACAATGATTATTTCTTGTAAACATCCTAATCCGCAGTTTGAGGGTCAAACTAAAACAAAGTTAGGTAATGCCGAGGTAAGAAAAATAGCAGATGATGTGTTTAGTGAGGGATTCGAAAGATTTTTGATGGAAAATCCAAATGAAGCTAAAGTAATAATTGAAAAAGCAACGACAGCTGCACGAGCGAGGATGGCGGCTAAAAAGGCAAGAGAACTTACGAGAAGAAAGACGGCTCTTGATACAATTAATACAATTGGTAAGTTAGCTGATTGTACAAGTAAAGATGCTTCTATTTCTGAAATATTTATTGTCGAAGGAGATAGTGCAGGAGGAAGTGCTAAGGATGCAAGAATTCCGAAAACTCAAGCGATTTTGCCTTTACGAGGAAAGATATTAAATGTGGAGAAAGCAAGACTTGATCGAGCTTTATCAAATGAAGAGATTAGAACTATTATTACAGCTTTTGGTACAGGTATTGGAGAGGAATTTGATATTGATAAGTTGAGATATCATAAAATTGTTATTATGACTGATGCTGATGTTGATGGCAGTCATATACGTATTTTGTTGTTAACGCTTTTCTATCGTTTTTTTAGACCTATTATAGAGGGTGGTTATGTTTATGCAGCTCAGCCTCCTTTATATAAAGTTGTTTATGGTAAAAATATTAAATATGTTTTAACAGATGAAGAATTAGCGGAGTATCGAGCAACTTTACCACCAAATGCTAAACCTATTGTTAATCGTTTTAAAGGATTAGGAGAAATGGATGCGATAGATTTAAGAGAGACTACGATGCATACTGATAATCGAGTTTTAAAAAGAATTACCGTAGATGATGCAATAGCGGCTGATAAAGTATTTACTGATTTAATGGGTGAAGATGTAATGCCTCGTAAAGAATTTATTGAACAAAATGCACAATTTGTAAAAAATCTGGATATTTAGGAGGTTTTGAAAATGGAAAGAATTATTGAAAATAATATTGTTACAGAAGTTAAAGATTCATTTAATGATTATGCCATGAGTGTTATTACTGCTCGAGCTATACCAGATCTTCGTGATGGTTGTAAACCAGTGCACAGAAGAATTTTATATTCAATGTATGAGTCAGGGTATACTTCAGATAAACCGCATCGTAAAAGCGCAAGAATTGTGGGAGATGTTATGGGAAAATATCATCCTCATGGAGATTCTTCTATATATGATGCGATGGTGCGAATGGCTCAAAGTTTTAGCTTTCGTCATGAACTTGTGGATGGGCATGGAAATTTTGGAAATATGGATGGCGATGGAGCTGCGGCCATGCGTTATACTGAGGCAAGACTTTCTAAATTAGCCTTGGAAATGGTACGAGATATTAATAAAAACACTGTGGATATTATTCCTAACTTTGATGAAACGGAAAAAGAACCCGTTATTTTACCGAGTAGATTTCCTAATATCTTAGTTAATGGGACGATGGGAATAGCAGTTGGAATGGCAACTAATATACCACCTCATAATTTGGGAGAAGTAATTGATGGTTGTGTGGCTTATATTGATAATCATGAAATTGATACAGATGGTTTGATGCAATATATTAAAGGTCCAGATTTTCCAACAGGAGCATCTATTCTTGGCAATAGTGGTATTAAAAAGGCTTATGAAACAGGGAAAGGATCAATTACGATTAGGGGTAAAGCTGATATTGAAGAAGTTAATGGGAAGACAAGAATTATAATTTCTGAATTACCATATCAAGTTAATAAGGCTGAATTTCAGTCAAGAATTGGAGAATTAGTTAGAGATAAGATTATTGATGGAATTAGTGAATTGCATGAAGAATCTAATTTAGAGAACCCTGTTCGAGTAGTTATTTACATAAAAAGAGATGCTAATGCTAATGTAGTATTAAATAATTTATATAAATATACTCAATTACAAACTACTTTTGGAATTAATTTATTAATGTTAGATCAACAAACACCAAAGGTATTAGGGTTAAAAGAGATTATTGCAAAGTATATTGATTATCAAAAGGAAATAATTATTCGTCGTACGCAATTTGATTTGAATAAAGCTTTAGATCGAGTTCATATTTTGAAAGGTTTAAAGATTGCTTTAGATCATTTAGATGAGGTTATTAAAACAATTAGAGAGTCAGAAAATGATGTAATAGCAAAAGAACAATTAATGACTAAATTTGGTTTGGATGATATTCAAGCAAATGCTATTTTAGAAATGAAATTGCGTCGTTTAACAGGTTTAGAACGGGAAAAAATTGAAAATGAATTAGCTGATCTTTTAAAACTTATTGATGAATTAAGAGCAATACTTGCGAGTGAAGAAAAAGTTTTAGCGATTATTCGTGAAGAATTATTAGAAATTAAGAATAAATATGCTGATGAAAGAAGAACTAATATTGATATGTCAGCAATTGAGTTTATTGAGGATGAGTCTTTAATTCCGGAAGAAGATATTATGATAGCACTTACGCACAATGGATATATTAAACGTACTACAACTGATGCTTTTAAGTCACAAAATCGTGGTGGCGTTGGAGTTAAAGGAATGAATACGAATGAAGAAGATTTTGTAGAACATATTGATTCCTTATCCACACATGATTTTATTTTGTTTTTTACGAATAAGGGAAAAGTATATCGCTTAAAGGGATATGAAATTCCTCAATATAGTCGTCAGTCTAAGGGATTACCAATAATTAATTTATTACAAATTGAAAAAGAAGAGAAAATAAGTTCTATTTTAAGTATTAAAAGAGAAGAAGAAGCAAAATATTTATTGTTTGCTACTAAACATGGTATTGTTAAAAAGACTAGTATTAATGAATTTGATAATATAAGAACGAATGGAAAAATTTGTATTAGTTTAAGAGATACCGATGAATTAATAGCAGTATTAAAAACTAGTGGTCATGATTGTATTTTATTAGGTTCTAGTGATGGAAGAATGGTTAAATTTATGGAAGATGAAATCCGGGTAATGGGTCGAACTGCTAGTGGCGTAAAAGGTATAACTTTGACTAATAGTACCTGTATTGGAGCGGAAAAAGCCAGTGATGATGATAATTTAATTATTGTTACTAAAAAAGGTTACGGCAAGCAAACGAACGTTTGTGATTATCGTCAAACAAAAAGAGGAAGTAAAGGTGTTAAGGCTTTAAATGTTACTGATAAAAATGGAGATATGTCAGCATTTAAGTTAACTTATGAAAATAGTGATCTTGTAATAGTTACTAACACAGGAATGATAATTAGAGTTCCTTTAGAACAAATAAATGTATTAGGACGAGTTACTCAGGGAGTAAGATTAATAAATTTAAAAGACAATCAAGAAGTTTCTACGATTAATCTAGTTGATAAAAATGAAATTGTTTTAGAAGAAGAGTAGACATGTTTCACGTGAAACATGTTTTTGCTTGATTGGACTTTAATGTTTCACGTGAAACATATGAAAGAAAATAAAAATTTGAACCTTTGAATGAAATAAGTGAAATATTATTTATTAATGATAAGTTTCTTCATACGATTTAATTTTAATTCTGTAGTTTTACTTTTATTATGAAATTTTATTAGCAAAACGGAATTTTGAAAAATAAATCTAGGTTAGAATCCCTGCAATCTTGTTGCGTGGTAGTTTTTAAATAATTTTATTACATTTATAATATTAGAAATATTAAAACTTTAAATTAAAAGAAAATTATTACTTTATTTGAAAGAACGTCATTGCATCAATGTTTCACGTGAAACATTGATGCAATTAAATTTTATTATTAAGTATATTAAATTAATTTATGTTAATAGAATAAAAAAAAGTACTAAAAAAATGCTCCTTAGTTTACTAAATATAAAAATAAATATTTTAAAATGTATTTTTCGGATGATTAGTTATCTTTGTTAAAAATAATAATTAATGTTTCACGTGAAACATATAATTAATACTTATCAACAATGCTGTTGCTATTGTTTTTTGCTTTAAATAGTGATAATATATTAGCGTGCAACAAATATATTGTAACTTGGTCAGAGTTGGAAGACAGCAGCCATATCAATCTCTATTTGTGTGCACTTTTTTTATAGGTGATTTTAATGATTGAAAATGATATATGGCTCTTATTGCTGAAAAAGGCAAAAAAAGCTGCCGCTTTTGGAGAAATTCCAGTAGCGGCGGCGATAGTATGGAATAATAAATTAATATCTTGTTGTTTTAATAAAAAAGAAAAGAAAAAAGATATCAGCCATATTGAGCGTAAACTTGAAGCCAGAGAAGAAACCTTAGAAAAGAAAATGGAATCAGCTTTACGCAAAGAAGAACAGCTTGTTAAAAG
>CAOLUI010000011.1 GCA_948479395.1 uncultured Bacilli bacterium
TTTCTCGGGGATCTAGTACTTCTCCTTTTTCATTATCTGCCTCAATATACCCTGTTTTTACTAATTCATCTACTGTTGTATTTACATATCCTGTTTCACTTCCATATAGGGCGGCTTTACTCTCTATATATGTTACTTTATTTTTATAGGCTTGTTCTTTTATTTTTTCATTTACTGTCCTATATCCTACTACCCCTACTATTCCTACTACACTTAGTATGGCTATACTGGCCATTATTTCTACTAGAGTAAATCCTTTTCTCATTTCTTTAGCCTTCCTTCTATTTTTTTCATTTTATCAAATTTTTAGGCAAAAGAAAACACTTATAAAAATTTATAAATGTTTATTTTTCTAAAACTTCCATTACATATGGAACTACATCTTTTTTACGAGATAATAAGTCTTGAATATAAGTTCCTTCTGTAAAGGCATTATTGTTAAAAATGTCTTTTACTAAATTTTCAGATTTTCGATCATAAAAAACATAAGAACCATTTTTTTCAATATCTGTAACTAAAGTAATGACAAAATCAAATTTACTATTAGCTAACTCGTCTATTTTATCAATAAAGTTATCTATATCAGCCGCTATATCTTCATAATCCATAGTAAATATTTGGCTAATTCCCACCATTTTTTCTTTAATACGAAAAGTTTTAATATCTTCTTCTAATAATTCTTCTACTTTTCTTCCTTTAATAGAGAAGCCTGCTTTTACCATGTCATGACCATATTCTAAAGGATTAACCCCTGCAATTGGCGCTAAAACTTCAACGACTTTTCGATCTAAATCCGTAGTAGTTGATGATTTTAATAAAAGGGTATCGGATAATATAGCAGATAACATAATTCCGGCAATATTTTTGGGGATTTCAATATTATTTTCTAAAAATAAATGATAAATAATAGTACAAGTACAACCAACAGGCATACTTCGAAAGTTTATGGGTTGAGGAGTTCCAATATTAAGCAAGTTATGATGATCAACAACTTCTTCTATTACGGCTTCTTCAATTCCTTCAACACTTTGACTAAAACCATTATGATCAACCAACATTACTTTTAATTTATCATACTGATTAGCATCATTAATACTAATTGCACCTAAGCAATTATCAAATTTATCTACTACAGCATAATTAGTATGACCATGTTTATCAATTAAATCTAAAAATTGTCCACGGTATAAAGTATCTAATACTGAAATAGATGATTTATTAGCTGTAATTGTTTTAATATAATTGGCCAATATTATATTATTAACAGTATGATATGTGTCCAATTTAGTTTTAATTATATTTATTTTGTTTGCTTCTGCTTTTTTTAATAAATCACTTGCTAAATCATAATTTCCAACTAATATTAAAAGTTTAACCTTACTAGTAATGGCATAATCTAATACTTTATAACGATCTCCTACAATCAAAATATCATTATTTGTTAAATTTATATCTTTTGAAAAAGTCGTACTTTGATAACTTCCAACTAGAATTTTTCCTTTTATTTCTTCATTATATTTTAAGATTATTTCACCATCTAAAGCAGAACAAATATTTTCTAAATTAGTATCTAAATTATTTTTTTCCCCACTGATTAAAATCTTAGCAATATCTTTTAAAGTAGCAACACCTTTAAATTTTTTATTTTCATCGACAACAGGAACTCCTGTAATGCTTTCTTTTTGCATTATTTTATAGGCATCGTAAATTGAAGATAATTCTTTTATCATAACATTTTCTTTATAGTTCATATTTTTAACTTGAACTTTAACATCATTTAAAAATTCGGGTTCTTTTATTCCAAAATAATCTAGAGCATATTTAGATTCTTTATTAACATGCCCTAAAACTTTGGGAACCGTTTTTAAACCTAACTGATTTTTTAAATAGGATAAACTAATGCTAGAACAAACACTATCTGTATCAGGTTTTTTGTGTCCAAAGATATATATAGTTTCCATTTTATTTCACTCCCTTTTGCTTGAATAGTATAGCATAAAATATCGAAAAAACAAAATTTTAATTATTCACTTTTCATTTCAAATAAGACATTTCTTAATTCCATAGCACGTTCAAAATCAAGATTTTTTGCTGCTATTTTCATTTCTTCTTCAAGGTGATTCATTAATTGTTCTTTCTCTTTTTTAGACATTTTAGGCGATTTTTGTTTATTGTCTTTTATTTCATTGGTAATTACTTCTTTAATTTCTTTTTCAATGGTTTTAGGGATTATACCGTGCTCTTGATTATATTTTTCTTGAATTTCTCGACGTCTTTTAGTTTCTTTAATAGCGGTATCCATTGCTTCACTAATTGTATCAGCATACATAATAACGTGACCGTTTTTATTACGGGCACAACGACCAATAGTTTGAATTAAACTTCGATTACTTCGTAAAAATCCTTGTTTATCTGCGTCTAGAATGCATATTAAACTAACTTCTGGTATATCTATTCCCTCTCTTAATAAATTTATTCCTACGACACAATCATATATTCCTTGACGAAGCTCTTGAATTATTTTTAATCGTTCTAAAGTTTTTATTTCACTGTGAAGGTATGCTACCTTAATATTCATCTCTTTTAAATAATTAGTCAGCTCTTCACTCATTCGAATGGTTAAAGTAGTAATTAAAACTCTTTCATTTTTTTCTTTTCGAATATTAATTTCATTAATAATATCATCTATTTGACCTTCACTAGGTTTTATTTCAATTGTTGGATCCAAAAGTCCTGTTGGTCTAATTATTTGTTCTATACATTCATTATTAGTGTGTTCTAATTCATAATCCCCTGGAGTTGCTGAAACATATATTGCTTGATTTATGATATTTTCAAATTCTTCAAACTTTAAGGGGCGATTATCTAATGCACTAGGAAGACGGAAACCATAATCAACAAGAGTTTGTTTTCGCATTCTATCTCCATTATACATTCCTCTTACTTGAGGAAGTGTGACATGAGATTCATCAACTACTAATAAAAAATCTTGAGGAAAAAAGTTAATTAAACAAGTGGGAGTTTCTCCTTCTTCTCTTAAAGCTAAATGACGAGAATAATTTTCAACTCCATTACAAAACCCGGTCTCTTTTAACATTTCTAAGTCATACTGAGTTCTTTCTCTTAATCTTTGTTCTTCCAATAATTTATTTTGATTTTTTAACTCTATCAAACGTTCTTCTAATTCTTTTTCAATTCTTTTTATTGCTTCTCGCATTTTTTCTTCACTAGTTACAAAATGACTAGCGGGAGAAATAGTAACAGTTTTCTTATTTTGAATAATTGCTCCTGTCACAGGATCAAAACTAGAAATATGTTCGACTTCATCCCCAAATAGTTCAATTCGAATACCATTGGCATGTTCGTTTACAGGAATAATATCAATTATATCTCCCCGTACACGAAAAGTTCCACGATGAAAATCTAAATCACTACGTTCATATGTCATGTCGATAAGTTTATTAATAATGGTACTGCGTTTTATTATATCACCAATTGTTAATATAAGCATTTTATTAATGTACTCTTCTTTTTCACCAATACCATATATACATGAAACACTTGATACAACAATAGTATCTTTATAGTTTATTAAAGAAGAAGTTGCAGCATGACGAAGCTCATCTATTTCATCATTTATAGAAGAGTCTTTTTCAATATAAGTATCACTTGAAGGAACGTATGCTTCTGGTTGGTAATAATCATAATAAGAAACAAAGTATTCGACATGATTATTGGGAAATAATTCTTTTAATTCAGAGTATAATTGTCCTGCCAAAGTCTTATTATGAGCAAGAACAAGGGTTGGTTTATTAACTTGCTTAATTACATTAGCAATGGTAAAAGTCTTTCCTGTTCCTGTTGCCCCTAATAGTACTTGTTCTTTCTTACCATTTTTAATTCCTTCTACTAATTTTTCTATTGCTTGTGGTTGATCGCCACTTGGCTTGTATTTTGATATTAATTCAAACATTTTAACCTCTTTTCTGTTCCTATTGATAACTAATTTGTGTATGTTTTGTATAATTTATTTTTATTCTATAATTTTCTATCTATATTATGCTTAAAAATGATTATAACACACATTTACTGAATAAATGTCAAAAACTATATTAGCCATTTTGATTAATAAATCATTATAAATTTTATTTTTATCTGATTTCATTTCAGCTTCCAAAACTAACTTTTTCATTAAGTTTCTTTATTTTTCACTTATTTTGTTTCTAAATACTTTTTAGACAAACAAGCCTAATATTTTTTAAATTATATAAAAGAATCTTTTTCTTATTTAAAATTTTTCTAAAACCTTTACTTTTAGATAGCAAAGCAAACTATCTTCTGTAAATTCTTCATGAAATATTTTCGCTCTTTCTTGATAATCTTGATATAAATGCTTTTTGTATTCTAAAAATGTTTTATAACCTGAGAGTTTATAATTAACCATTTCAGCTTTTAATTCTTTAAAAGGGAAAAATTCTTCTTTTATAACTTCTAAAGTACCACAATATTCATTGTCCATATTTACAATTAAATAACGCTTCCCTATTTCTGTTTTTTTATCAAAAGAATATTTTCGGGTCAAAATATATTTTTTTTGGCCACTTAAATAAGCTTCTGCTACACCTTTTTTCTCTGTGTAAAGCGGATAGTAAGAATTATATAACATGCTTTTTCGTTAGCATATCTTTTTAGATTTTCTTTATCTCTTATCTTGTACCATCTTTTTGAGTATCGTAGTAGAAAAAAATAATCTTTTATACTTTTTCTTTTTTTATCCGCTATTTTTTTTCTTTTTTCATTTAAGGCTTTCATTTTAAGATTTTCTTTTTCATCTAATAATCCGACCGCATTTAAATAACTTTGCATCTTTTTTAAACAAAGTAATTCTTGCTTACTATATTCTTCTAAACAATCATCTGGTATACGAAAGGATTCTGGATAATTATAAACGTACTTTACTATTTCATCAAAAGAATGGCAATGACTTTCCATCATTTGATACTTAGCTTCTTTATCTTCTGGATTTTTGCGTCCATACATAAATGCTTCATAATGATAAGTAACACCGCTATTAGAAACACTTCCTAACGCTTCATACAAACTATTTTGAATATTATAATTTGTTGGATTACGATTTATATTGTAATATACCCACTCAAATGTATCTCTTCTTTTATCCCAAAAAGGATATGGCAAACTACAATTTTTAAATTTTTTATATCTTTTTTTTAGTTTCCACAAATAGTATGTGTCTTTTAAATTTCTCATAATAAAATCTCCTTGTAATAATTTTTAAATTTAATTTAACATTATTTGATGTATTTATTTAATACTTTTGCTACATTTTTTTCAATAATCCTTGTATTTTTAAGGATAGTTTTTCTATTTCTTTTTTTTCTAGATTACATTCATTATATTTTTCAAATTTTATACCTGCTTTTTTGAGCATTATTTGGCTTATTTCTACTAATTCTTCTTTAGAATACATTCTTAAATAAACTATTTTTTTTATGCCGGTTTGAATAATTTCTTTAGTACATTCAGTACAAGGAAACCATGTGACATATAAAGTGCTACCTTTTAAATCATTAGTATTACCAAAATAATTTAGAATGGCATTTCTTTCGGCATGAAGGACATAATAATCTTTTATATTTTTTAAAACTCCTGTTTTTTCTCCTGTGGATAACCAGTCGAATTCATCATCATTCATTCCTTCAGGTAAACCATTATAACCAATAGATAATATCCGATGATTTTTTTCATTTACAATACAGGCGCCTACGTGGTTATGAGGATCTTTACTTCGCAATGAGGAGAGAATAGCAATTCCCATAAAATATTCTTGCCAATTTAAATACTCATTTCTTTTCCCAGCCATTTGTCTTTTAATTCCTTTCTATTATTTTGGTAATACTTTTTTTAGTTATATTTTAACTCTCTAACAATAAAAAGCAAGGAATTTTTTTCCTTGTAGTTATTTAAAATTAACTTCATCATTCCATATTCTTTTGATATTTTCTTTTAAAGGTTCTTTTCCTTCTATAACTCTGCTTATACAAGTATAAAGAAGGCGAAGACGAACCTTATCTTCTGGTTTAACATCAATAAAATTTAAATGGACTGGATAGCCATTATCTAAAAGAATATCTATTTTGGCTTTATCAACCTCAAAAGTTACCGATATTGTTGTAATTGATGAATAAAAGATTGTAAATATAGTCTTACGAATTTTTTGTTGACTATAATTATCAAATAAAACTATTTTTCTATCAGTAAATACGCCATGATCCCTTAAAGTTTTATAGGCTGCTATTATTTGCTCATCGCTTAAGATATAATGATTTATATATCCTGGTAAATCTGATTTTTTTAAACTTGCCGAAAAATTAAATTCTCTCGTTATTTCTTTATATTTTGTATAAAACACTACTATCACCTAAATTACTTTGTTTGCGCTGTTCCTTCTTGAACTGTACCTTCCGCATCAAGTTTTAAATAAACACCTTGACCAATAATACTTTCATCTGCATCTTCTTTTATCCATATTTTTAAGCTAAAGGTAATTGTTTCTCCTACAGCGATGGTTGATTTTTCTAAAAGCTTTTTGCCGGTACCATAATTATTTAGGCTACCTATAGCATTACCAGAGCCAATTGTTGTATTGTTAGCAGGTGTTTTAGTATAATTTTTTGTTAGAGAATATTTTATGTTTGAAAAGTCAACTAATTGAGTACCACTTGGAGCAGATGGGTCATTATAAATTATTAAATTATAATCTGAAGGTAAAGTTCCCTTATTGGAAATGCTAAAAGTAAAATTGCATCCACCACTTCCCGCTCCATCTGTATCACTTTGAGGTGTTAAACAATTTGTTTCCGCATTTTCATCAACCGTTATTGTGCTTCCTTGGCTATAAGTTATTTCTAAACTACCTGCATTAACTACTTGATTATTTGAATTACTGTCTACTTTAAGAAAAAGAGCGTAACTTGTTCCAATTACTACTAAAGTTAAACATATAACTATGTAAGCAATTACTTTTGTTTCTCTTTTAAAGACTTTCTTATAGCTCATATTATCACCATACTTTTATAATAACAAATATGCTAGTTTTTTACAACATTTAATATTGTACACCTAGCGTTTTTTCTTCTTTTTATTTTTTCTAGATTTAGAATTTGATTTAGGATTAGGATTGGAATTATTTTTAGTATTTAGAGAGGATTTATTTTTTCCAACTTCAATTATTTTAGTATTCTTTTGAACTTTTATTGGATCAGGTTCATATTCATTTTTTTCAATATTTAATCGTTTTTTTATTGCTTCTTTTCTTTTTTCCTCATGTCTTTTTTTGCTTTTTTTCTTTAATATTTCCGCTTGATCTATTTTCTCAACTTTACTTTTTACCCTAACTAATTTAAATACTTTTAAAATATCAGTAATTATTATAAATAAAGCTGGAATAATAACAATTACTAACCAACCGCCTTGATTAGCCACTAAATTTTGAACTTTTCCTAATTTAGGAACCCGTAAAATTACTTTACCAATAACGTTATCATATTCTGCTGGGGATGTATCTGGAGTTATATTATTATCTCCTTTAGTGGTATAATTATACCCATTTTTAGCTTGATTTACTTCTGTAACACGGTGAGTAATTGTCATTCCTTTAGAGATAGAACTAGTTGATATAAAAGTTATAACATCTCCAACTTTTATATCTTCTGGTCCATTAATTTTTTTGGCTACTACTACATCTCCGACATTAATATTTGGAGTCATACTAGGACTAATAATTGTATATAAAGAAATTATAGGTTCAAATTTACTTCCATTTTTCTCAGCTAAACGGTTACCTAACATATAATAGGCAAAAAAGGCTGCCAAAATAATTAGTATAATAAGAGCTGTCCATGATATGATAGTTGTTATAAATTTTAATATACCTTTTATTCCACTATAATTCGTTTTCGTCTTCATACCATAAGCCCTTTCTATTCTATTTTATTATAAATCATGATATATAAAAATACAATAAAAAAACTCACTCTTGGTGAGCTTTATTTAACTAATTCAACCTCTAATGCTGCACTAAATGATTTCCCTTGATCAATGTTTTGATTTATATTAGGTAAATCATTAAAACTAAACTCTATTTCATAAGTGAATGTTGTGTGAGGAGAAATAGTTATATTAGATAACATATTAGAATTAGTTTTAGGAACTGGAATGTCATCACTATCTAAGATTCCGTCTTTTATAATTCGATAAGTTAAAGTTTTATCAATTGATAATTCATTAATAACGTCTGTCCAAACTATATTATAGGTTAATGCTTGATTTGTTTGATTTTCAACAGTAAATCTTTGAATACCTTTCCATCCTGGTCTTATATTAGACGCATTTATATCTTTTTTATAAGTTACTAATAATATTCCCTTATCATCCTCACCTGGCTTTATATCGATGATAGGATCTTTTTCACAATTTACATCACATACACCATCACCGTTTGTGTCAATAAATTTATCAGGTATTCCATCACCATTTGTATCACAATTTAAATCACATATACCATCGCCATTTGTATCTATATTAATATTCTGATTACTATTACCTGGATTATCCGTTACATTTTTATCGGGCTTCCCATCTCCATCTGTATCTATATTGGTATCAGGTATTCCATCGCCATTTGTATCACAGTTTAAATCGCATATACCATCGCCATTTGTATCTTGATTAGTTAAATTTTTATCGGGTTTACCATCACCATTTGTATCGATATTAACATCTGGTTTACCATCTCCATCAATATCAATATTAATATCAGGTTTACCATCACCGTTTGTATCGATATTTATATCAGGTTTACCGTCTCCATTTGTATCTATATTTATGTCTGGTTTACCGTCTCCATTTGTATCACAGTTTAAATCACATTTACCATCATTATTTTTATCAATATTTAGATCGGGCTTCCCATCTCCATTCGTGTCAATATTGGTATCAGCCTTTCCATCGCCATTTGTATCACAATTTAAATCACATATACCATCACCATTTGTATCTTGATTTATTAAGTTCTTATCGGGTTTGCCATCTCCATTTGTATCTATATTTATATCAGGTTTACCGTCTCCATTAATATCGATATTAACATCAGCCTTTCCATCTCCATCTGTATCTATATTTAGATCTGGCTTTCCATCTCCATTCGTATCTATATTTATGTCTGGTTTATTATCGTTATTAGTGTCACAGTTTAAGTCGCATTTGCCATCTCCATTTGTATCTTGGTTTATTAGATTTTTATCTGGCTTTCCATCTCCGTTTGTATCGATATTAAAATCTGGTTTATTATCTCCATTAGTATCAATATTGACATCTGGCTTCCCGTCTTTGTCTGTATCAATGTTGATATCTGGCTTTCCATCTCCATTCGTATCTATATTTAGATCTGGTTTGCCATCTTTATTTATATCAATATTTAAATCGGGCTTTCCATCTCCATCTGTATCACAGTTTAAATCGCATTTGCCATCCCCATTTGTATCCTGATTTATTAGATCTTTATCAGGTTTGCCATCTCCATCTGTATCGATATTAAAATCTGGTTTATTATCTCCATTATAATCAATATTTAGATCTGGTTTGCCATCCCCATTCGTATCAATGTTAACATCAGCCTTTCCATCTCCATCTGTATCGATGTTTAGATCGGGCTTCCCATCTCCACTAGTATCAATATTTAGATCTGGCTTTCCATCTTTATCAAGGTCAATATTTAGATCTGCTCGACCATTGCCATCCATGTCTACATTGATATCGGGCTTTCCATCTCCATCTGTATCACAGTTTAAATCACATATTCCATCGCCATCTAAATCTTGGTTCATTAAATTTATATCTGGTTTGCCATCCCCATCTAAGTCAATATTAAACAAAGGCACTTGATTTTTTCCATACCCAATATTAATGTCAGGTATTCCATCGCCATTTGTATCGCAATTTAAATCACAAACTCCATCTCCATCTAAATCTACATTTAAGTCAGGAATACCATCACCATCTAAATCAATATTTAATTTGTTATTATTTCCATAAATTCTAAAATAAGAATAGGTAGCACCAAAAGCTAATATTAATACTATAACTAACCAAAAAAGAATTATTAAAAAACGCTTTTTCTTTTTTTCTTCCTCTTCTTCCTTTTCTTTTTTTAGGACTTCAAATTGTTCTTGAAAATCATTTATTTTATTATCCTTTTTATCCATATTAACGATTCTCCTTACTATAAATTAGTATAGCATATGGAATAAATAAGGGCAATAAAAAAATCTACCTTTTAGTTTGGTAGATTAAATTAACTTCCTGATTCAGTTGTTGTTTTTGTACCAGTTGCATAAAAGTCCATTACTACATTAAAGTCTAATCCTTGTTGAGCATTTTGATCACCATTATCTTTATACTCAAGTACTAAATAATATGTATCGTTAGTATTGGCATCAACAGTAATATCTTTTGTTAGTGTTCCATCAGTATCACTTGTTAAAGCTGGTGTTTCACTAGTATATGAATCAAGTCCAGTACAAGTTGGAGTTGATGTATATTTTCCATCTGCACTTACAGTTGGAGCATTTGTACAACTAATTGCTGTACCATTTGATTTATATAATTTCCATTCAACATCTTGTTGCTCTCCAGTTTTAAACGCAGATATTTTACTAGCTGTTACTTCGATTGTTGCTTTAACTGATTCACAACTATCTGCAGTACATTCTCCGTTTATTACTAAACTTCTCGCAATTTTTCCTCCTGGATATAAATCAGCACTAGTAATTTCATCACCCATAGTCATTTTGGCACTTGGTAATACATATGTTTTAACAGTAGTAGTACGCTTTGCCTCATCATCTACTGGAGTAACTTGAGCAGTAAAATATGCGAACGTAGCACCTACGACAGCAACTAATAAAGTTGCAATTGCAATAACTGTTAACAATATAGTATTTTTCTTTTCCATTTTCATATCCTCCTTACAATAGAAATATTATCAAATTCATTTAATTAATGCAATAGGTTTTTGATTAAATTTAAAAAAAAATAAATTTTTGACAAATAGAGTAGATAACTAAAATAGCATAAATTAAAAAAACGACTTAATTAGCCGTTTCATTTATACTCGAAATATTTGAGTTATTATTAAATATGGAGGGCCTAGTCGGATTTGAACCAACGATCAGGGAGTTGCAGTCCCATGCCTTACCACTTGGCTATAGACCCATTTTGAAAAAATTTAGAAATTTTTTTCTTTTTTATATTTTAATATAAAACTATTTATTTGTCAAAATATTATATGTTTTTAAAGACTTTAATATTCTTATTTTAGTTTAATTCGATATCTTTTATTTCTTATGGTTACCAAAAGATTAATATTTTCTGCACTATTAACTTCATCTCGGAGTTCAAAAATTAAAGTATTTTTTAATTTATCCGTAGTTCGATTTTTTAAACTAAGAATTTTTGTTTGATCACCTTTTTTATATTCAATAGCTAAGTAATTATCAAAAAATTTAAAATCAGATCTTATAGTTTCTGAATAAAGTGTAGTTTTATCTAAATTATAGTCGATATTTAATACTAAAAGAGTTGTTTTTTCAATAATTCCCAGTTTGTCAGGAGTAATCATATCTTTAAGGGTTGTACATTTTTCTTGTGTATAACAATAAGGATAATCATATACATAATTATTAGTTAATTGATAATTGTTTACTTTAAAAGTTGTATAACCTAAAGCTGTATTTTTTAAATTAATAGTTTTTTGCATATCATAAGTATCGATATCTTCTATATTAGTTATTTTGGTAGGTTTTAAATCAATTATTTTATAATGAGGTGTTATATCTCCAACTTTATATTCTAAACTTTCTAGTATTTTTATTTCATATGTATTTTTTAATTCGGATTTATCTAATTCATATACTAAAGCATATGTATTACTACTTTCTTTTTTGATTTTTTCTTTATTAAAAGGTTTAGCATAATCAATGAAATATTCTCCTAAATCTATAGTAGGGTATATATTTTTATTATTAAGTACTAATCTAAAATTAGTATAATCAAAATCATAATTATTTGAAGAACGATTTTCAATAAGTAATTTTAAAACAAGATAATACTTTTTTTCATTTATAATATTCCCGCTATAATCCATATTGGTAAGCATACTATCCTTGATTTCAATATTAAAGAAATTATGAGTCATTTTATCAGTTACATGATAAGTTTTATTATATACTTCAAAATGCATATAAACCATAGTTCCAATTGTAATTATTAAAACGATAAAAATACAACTAAAAATAAAAATATTTTCTTTAAAATAATAAATAAATTCTCGTATGAATCTTCTAAAAATTCTTTTAACTTTATATCCTTGAACATCAACGGAAAATTCAAATTCTTCTGAATCAATGTCAGTTATTTCTAAATCTTTTAAATCATTACCAAAATTGAATTGTTTAATATCAAATCCAATTCCTCTTATTAAAACATATAAGAAAAAGAAGTATTGAGGCAGACAAACTACAAAAGAAATATCTCGGTAAGCTCTAGCAGTTTGCGCTTTTAGAAGTTCTGTTTCCATATTACTTAAAATACTGTGTGCTAAACTAATTATTATAAATAATGCTATATAATATATTAAAGTAAAAAAATATAACTTAGTTGATTTTTCTTTCTGGCGCATTAAATAATAAATAGCAATTATAGCGCTTATTATTAAAATAACGGCTAAATACATAAAAATATTTATATGTTCTTGGGCAATATTTATAATATTAGTAGAGTAATTATTGGCAACATAAGAACGAAAAAAATTAACAACTTTGGATGTTTTATTTATTAAGTAGCCGATTGGAAGTAATAATAATAAATGAATAATACGAAAATGTTTAATTAAAAATGCGTAAGGTTTTTTTAGTATCATTTATCAACGCCTCTTTTCTTTAAAATTGTAACATAAAAAAAATATGATGCAAAGCCATATTTTATTTATTTTTTTTTACCATTATTTGGCCAGCTAAAAGATAGATAATAGGATTATTATTTAGTAGTTCAGTTTGGTTAGTTTTAAAAATGTCAGCTACTGTATCAATTGTGTCTCCATCTTTTGTTATATAATAACTATATCCGCTTTTAGGTATTAATATTTCTTGATTGGGATAGATATAGTCATTAGGATCTAGGCCATTCATACTGGCAAGTAATTCAGGATTTATATTATACTTTCTTGCAATTCCATAAAGACTGTCTCCTTGTTCAATAACATAATAATTAAAATACTGTTCTTTATTTTTAGGGACTATTATATCTTTACCTACCCTTAATTGATCTATTAAATAAATATTATTGATATCTTTTAATGTTTCAACATTTGTTTGAAATTTTTTAGCAACACTTTCGAGACTTTCTCCTTTTTTTAAAGAATATTTATCAAACATTTTATCACTCCTAGTAATAAAATATGCCTAATTTTATTTTTGGTTAAAAGATAAATATCATATTTTTATAATTAAAATTCCACTCAAAATAAGACATAATTAATATTTCCCCTTGATAAGGATTATAAGCATATAATTTATCATCAACTAAATAATAAACGGTATCTTTATCAATTGATACAATATCTTTAATATTTAAATTACTGATTAATGTTTGATATTGATCTTGAATTAAATATAATTTATTTTCTTTTATTTGATAATTAAATATTTCATTATTAAATTTATACTCATTATTAATCAGTTTGGTTATACTAATTTCTTGCCATTCATTATTGGTCAAAATTTTTCCTTTATTTTTTCTAGTTATATTATTAAGAATTAGCTTTTTAAGATCTATTTCATATTCTTTTTGATTTTTCTTATCCATTAAATATATTTTATTTTTATAATTTCCTAATATATATGACTCAAAAGAAAGTTCTTTATCAGTATTAAGTTCTTTTATTTTATTTTTTTTGGTTTGAAGAATATAAAATTTATGAAACTTATATTTACTTTTATAATCACCGATTAAAATATAATCTTGGCTTTTAGCTGCAAGAGGTATATTATAGATATCTTCATCAAAAATGTTAATTGTTTTATTCTTTTTTCCATCAATAAAATAAAATCCTTTATAATTCCATATATAATATTTTTTATTATTTAAATAATTTATATTAATTTTATTGTAATTATCAGGGTTTGATTTTATTTTAGGATAATATTTGGTTGGAATTAAGTCTTTATTATTTATTTGATGATAGGAAATTAATTCGTTATTTTGATAACATAAAGGATAAAAATTTATTTTTTTACTTTCAGGAATAAGACAAATTAAATCAGAATTTTCTTTTATTTCTATATTTTTAATAAGTTTTTTTTTATAAACAAATTTTTGGGGAATTTTTATGGGAAACTCTTTATCATTGTATTTGATGATAAATTGGTAAAGATGACTTTTTTTATCATAACCTTCTGTAATAGTAAAATCTTTAATATTATAAGTCAAAATATAATTTTTAGAAGAAATAAAGAAAATAAAGATAACTACAATAATTATTAATATAAAAGCAAGAAAAAATGGTTTATATTTTAGTTTTTTCGCTTTGAACATATTTTTGTTTTTCCTTCAACATATATTCACTAAAATTAGTTTCTATTTCAGTTAAACTTTTTTTAGATAAATTTGTAATAATAATTATTTCTTTAGCTGTATCAATGGTTATTTTACCCCAAAATAATCCAGCATAAACTTGCATATCATTAAACAAATCAGGAGTGATGGTATTTAGAGTATAACCAAATAAAAGATTTTTTTGGCCAATCATAATTCTTTTATTAGTTATAGCAATAGCTGCTGTGTCATGAGCATTTAAAGGGTTATCATTTATTTGACCTGCAAAAGCAAATAAAACTTTTTCTTCTGGATTTAAATGTTTTTCTATTACTTTACTGTGTTTTTTTACTCGCCACATTATAGACCCACGATATTTCTTTTTAAATTCTTTTATTTGATTATATACTACTCCCATTAAGGGTCACCTCTTTTTGTTTTTATTTTAACCTTTTTTAGCTTTAGAAGCAATCATTTTAATTTCTTTTTGTTTGGTAGGAAACATCTTTTAATGATTGAACAAAGAATAATGCTATTTCATCAGGTTTATTTTTCAAAAGAAAGCCTTCTACTTTTTGGCAAAAAGTCTGAAAAAGTTCACTTAAATTTAAATTTTTTTCTAGTTCAATTTTTATTTTCTTATTTAATAAAAGACCAAATTGATAGTTTTGATGTTTATTTTCTTCTCTAAATTCACTATCCTTTAACTTCTTTTGATAAGCCGCAAGAGATTCTTTAGTAGAATTTATTTGGAATTTTAATAATTCTTGATAGTCTTTAATAGTTTTTTGTTCTAATTCAGCTAGTAACGCTTTTTGTTTGTCCAAAGGTTCTTTTTTAAATATATGTGCCTTATATTCTTTATATTCTCGCAGATATTCTTTTTCTAATAATTCAGGGTTAGCTAAAATCTCTTGCATTTTTTCTAATTGCCTTTTATATTTTTCTTTTAATATTGTTTCCTTTTTATAAGATTTATATTTTTCTAGTTTGATTAAACAGTCTTGATAAGAAGAGTTAAGAGAAGATTCTATTTCAATTTCATTTATAAAAGAACTTTTAAATAATAAAAGAGTTACTAAAGAAAATATTTCTGAAAAAAATTCTTTTTGAGAGACAAAAAGACTGGCTTTAAAATTTCCTAACATAATATTTTCATGGGCATCTTTAGGTAAAGTGAGGGCTAAAAGCATATATATTTGATAATAAAATTCATATTTATGCTCTTGAATGTTTATCTCATCCCAATTAATAAAGGTTGAAAAAATATTTCCTTTAAATAATCTTTCGTGAAATATAGCATCACCTTCTCGCATCATTTTACGCATTTCTTTGGATAGAGGATAGATACTAGGATAATAAAATCCCGTTAAATCTTGTTTTAAATGAGTTAATTCATGATGAAAATTAGTTGATAATTTTTCCTCTTCTTTTAATAATTGTATCTCATATCCTAAACACCAACATGCTCCGACACACCCAAAATAATAATTTCCTATGGGATCAATAAAGTATTGATCATTTACTTTTTTTAAACGATTTTTTAAATTACTTTTAGATAATTGGTTGGAAATAGGTTCTATTTGAGTATAAAAATAATTGTCTTTATCTTTTAAAACATCTTCTATATTAAACAAAGTTAAACGATGCACTTTTTCTAGATTTTTTAAACTATTTTCAATATATTCTTCAGAAGAAGTTTGGGAAAAAATATCTAAACGTGGATTATAATAGATGATTAAATCTAATAGCCATTTTTTTAAAAATTGTTTTAATTCATAATTATATTTTTTTTCTAAACATATTGTTTCTAGTTTTAAGAAATACTTTTTATAATTTTCCAGCATTGATATCCTCCAACATTGCTTGATACAATAAAGGCTCTTTTTCTTTTAACTTGTCTATTTTTAAAATTTTTATTTCTTTACTTATTGACGAGTTTGATGTTGATAAAGTATTAAATTCATCCATTATTTCATAAAATAAATCAATTTTTTGACATAATTTCCGATACTTTAATTTTTGCTCTTCATTCATAATTCTACTCCTTACATAAAAAAATTAGTTTAATTTTAAACTAACTCTATTCTAACCGTTAAGGCATCATCGCCTATTCTTTCTTTTAATTTAATGATTCTAGTGTATCCACCATTACGAGTTTCATAGCGTTTTGCTAATTCATTAAATACTTTATCTACACATTCTTTATTGTTATAAACAAAAGCTAGAGCTTTACGACGAGATACTAAAGTACCACGTTTACCATATGTAATCATTTTATCAACAAATTTTCGCACTTCTTTAGCTTTGGCCTCTGTTGTTGTAATTCCTTCATTCATAATTACATCAACTGTAAGTCCAGCAAATACACTGTGTCTTTGTCTTGTTTCTCTACCAATTTTTCTATATGCCATTACTTTACCTCCTTAATCGCGGAACTTAAGTCCCATTTCGACAACTTTATCCAATACTTCTTTAAGTGATTTTTTACCTAAGTTTCGAATTTTAGTAACTTCAACTTCTCTTTTAGATATAAGATCTTGAACAGTATGAATTCCAGCTCTTTTTAAACAGTTATATGCTCTTACAGAAAATTCTATTTCTTCAATTGGAGTTTCCAAAGTTTTTGTAATAGTATCAACCTTTTTTTCAGCCATTAAACCTGAAACATCACTAATTGAATTTAAATCAGCAATAATACTAAAATGTTCTATTAATATTTTAGCCGATAAAGCCATACATTCTTCTGGTGTAATACTTCCATTAGTAGTGATATACATAATTAATTTATCATAATTTTCATTATGCCCAACACGAGCATTTTCAGTTTCAAATGTAACTTTTTCTACTGGCGAATATAGGGAATCAATTGCAATAACACCAACTTTTTTAGCATCAAATTTAGATTGATTTTCTTTAGCGTCAACGTATCCTTTTCCATTTGATACAGTCATTTCCATATCAATTTTTCCGCCTTCAACTAAATTACAAATAACTAAATCTTTATTTACAACCTCTAAATCAGCATCACATTCTATTTCTCCAGCTAAAACAGGACCAGAAGTTGATTTAGAAATTCTAATGATTTTATCTTCTTCAGTGTGATTCTTTAAAACCACATTTTTTAAGGCTAAAATTATACTAGTTACATCTTCATAAACTCCTTCAATTTTTTGAAATTCATGAAGGACACCATCAATTTTTACACTAGTAATTGCACAACCAGGTAAACTTGATAGCATTACTCTTCGAAGAGCATTACCTATAGTTGTTCCAAAACCTCTTTCTAATGGTTCTAATTCAAATTTTCCATAATGAGCATCAGCTACATATTCTGTTATTTTATATTCTGGTTTTTCAAATTTAATCATATACTATTCTTCCTTTCCCAACTAATTTCTAGGACGTTTTGGTGGACGACAACCATTATGTGGTATTGGAGTTTTATCTGTCATACTTCTTACTTCTAGTCCAGCAGCTTGTAAAGCACGAATTGCATTCTCACGAGCTGGTCCTAAGCACATTGTTTCAACATCAACAATTTTGACACCATGATCGATTGCACTTTTAGCTGCAGCTTCAGCAGCAACCCCTCCAGCATAAGGAGTCTTTTTCTTTGAACCCTTATAACCTATTGTTCCTGATGATGCCCAACAAATAACATTACCTTCTTTATCAGCAAATGTAACAATTGTATTATTATATGTTGATTGAATATGGACCACAGCTTCAGGTATATTTTTCTTAACTTTTCTTTTTCTTCTGTTATATGCCATAATTATTTACCTCCTATTTACCTACTTTTTTCTTATTTGCTACTACTTTGCCTTTACCTTTACGAGTACGAGCATTTCGACTTGTTCTTTGTCCTCTTACAGGTAATCCTTTTTTATGTCTAATTCCTTGGTAGCAATTAATTTCCATTTTATTTTTAATAGCCATTTGGGTATCACGACGTAAATCCCCTTCAACAATATAATTATCGACTTCTTTACGTAACGCCGCTATTTCATTATCTGTTAAATCTTTGATCTTTTTAGTAGGTTCAACTTTAGCAGAAGCACAAATTGTAGCAGCTAAACTTCTACCAATACCATAAATAGCTGTTAATCCAATTGAGACATGTTTTTCGTTTGGTAATTCAATATTTTTAATTCTTGCCATAATTCCTCCTATTTACCTTGGGTTTGTTTGTGTTTTTTATTTTCACAAATAACCATTACTTTTCCTTTTCTTTTTATTTTTTTACACTTATTACATATTGGCTTTACTGATGATCTTTTTTTCATATCTTATACCTCCATTATCTTTTGTTCCATGTTATGCGCCCACGTGTTAAATCATAAGGCGATAGTTCAATGATTACTGTATCACCTGGTAAGATACGTATTGTATTAACGCGCATTTTACCAGAAACGTAGGCTTCTACAGTATGACCATTGGAAAGTTCTACAATGTATTTCATACCTTTTACAACATCTATAACTTTGCCTTCTACTTCTATTTTATCTTCTCTTTTTGTAACTGTTTTTTTATTTGAAGTATTATTATTTTTTTTATTTTGTATATTTTTTTTCGCCATATTTATTCTCCTGTTAATATTTCATAACCATCTTTTGTAACTAGTATGGTATGTTCAAAATGGGCTGATGGTAGTCCATCTTTGGTTACTATTACCCAATCATCTTGATCAGTAAGACAAATTTCTTTGCCACCTAAATTTAACATAGGCTCAATAGCAATTGTCATACCCTCTTTTAAAACTTGACCACTACCTGAATTCCCATAATTTGGAATATCAGGTTCTTCATGAATATTACTGCCAACACCATGACCAACTAATTCTTCTATGACACTTAGATTATGAGCGTGTGCATATTCTTCAATTGCATTACTAATATCTCCCACTTTGCATCCGCTGTGAACTTTGTTAATTCCTTGATATAAAGCTTTTTCGGTATTTTTTACTAAAGCTTCAACTTCTTTAGAAACTTTTCCTATAATATAAGTTCTTGCTGCATCTGTATGATATCCTTTATACCCTACACAAAGATCAATAGATACTATATCATGTTCTTTTATTTTGGTTTTACTAGGAATACCATGCACAACTTCATCATTTATAGAAATGCAAATACTTTTAGGATACCCTTCATAACCTAAACATGAGGGAACACAATTATTTTTTAAAATAAAATCATAAGCAATTTTATCTAATTGTTCTGTTGTTATTCCTGGTTTTAAATTTTTCTTAATTTCTTCATGGGTCAAATAATTAATATGTCCTGCATAACGCATTAAATCTAATTCTCGAGCACTTTTTATATTAATCATTAAATTCACCTTTTATAATTTTTAAAACTTCATTAATTATAGCAGAATTATTTTGATTAGCATTGACTGTTTTTAATAAATTTTTATCCTTATAAAAGTTGATAACTGGTAAAGTATTATCTAAATATATTTGATAACGACTATTAAAAACTTCTAAGGAATCATCATCTCTTATATATAATTCGTTATGACACTTATTACATTTATTTTCTTCATGAGGCTGATATTCATCAAAATATATATTATAACTTAAACGGCATTTATTACATAATCTCCGTCCAGTTGCTCTTTTTTTTAATATGTCTTCTGAGATATCCATGTTGATAACAATATAGTTATTAACATTCCATTTTTGAAAAATATTTTCTATATATTCAGCTTGTTTAATATTTCGAGGAATTCCATCTAAAATAAAAGGGTGATCAGTTATTTTTTCTAGTTTTTGTTTTATTAGTTCTAAAACTAAATCATCACTTACAAAGGTTCCATTATTAATTAAGGAAGCTATTTTTTTACCAACTTCGCTTTCTTCTTTAGAAGCCTTTCTTAATAAATCCCCTGTTGAAATGTGGATATATCCATAATTATCAACAAGATATTTACTTATTGTGCCCTTACCAGCAGCAGGAGGAGCGATAAAGATGATATTTTTCATCTAATACGTCTCCTTTTTTTATAGCTTCTGGAAATTAGACCACTTTCTATTTGTTTATAAGTTTCAATAGCAACTCCAACTACTATTAGAATTCCTGTTCCACCAATTGTAACCGAACTTGGTAAGCTAGATATATTAGCCATTAATATTGGTAATCCTGATAATATTACTAAGAAAATAGAACCAACTATTGTCAATTTACCTAAAGAATTACTAATATATTTCGTAGTCTCAGAACCTGGTCTTATTCCAGGAATATATCCGCCACGTTTATTTAAATCTTTACTCATTTCTTCGGGATTCATCATCATATAAGTATAAACATATCCAAAAAACATAATAAGAATTACATATAAGATGAAACCAGTTGGTGTAGTGTAAACAATATACTTATTAATAAAGTTAATAACTCCTTGATTCTTTATTAAACCAGCAATAGTGGAAGGAATTGTTAAAACAATAGAAGCAAATATAATAGGAATAACTCCTGCACTGTTTATTTTAATGGGCAAAAAAGAACTTTTAGCGCCATAAGCACTTGTAGTATGATTAGCATATTGAATAGGGATTCTTCTCTCAGCTAGAGTTACCCAAATAATACCTACTAAAACAACTAAATAAATTATTAAAAATAAAATAAATAATGTTATTCCAAGGCCTAAATTATAGGTTCCAGCACTGATGAAACTTTGAAAAGCGCCGATAAATATACTAGGCATACTTTGAATTATACCAGCCATTATTAATAATGATGAACCATTGCCAATTCCTTTTTTGGTAATTTGATCTCCCAACCATAAAAGAAATGAGGTCCCAGCTGTCATTACAAGCGAAGTCTTAATCATTACCATAACATCATTTGTATTTAAATAAAATATGGATATGACATAAGCTTGAATAAAAGCAAATATAATAGCTAAATAACGATTTATTTTTTGAATTTTTTGTCTTCCCACATATCCTTGTTCTTTTAACTCTTTAAAATAAGGAATAATATCCATTTGTAAAAGTTGAGTAATTATTGAGGCGGTTATATAAGGACTGACACCTAAAGCAAATATTGAAAAACTACGAAGTCCTCCTCCACTCATTAAATTAAATATTTCTAAAAAACCTAACTCTTCATACAATACACTGGCCCATGGAATAGTTATACCTGAGCCTAGACAAAATATTCCTAGAGCAAAAAGTGTGAAGTAAATTCTTTTTCTTAAGTCCTTATTTTCACTTGCAAATAATTTTGCAAATTTATGAAACATCTAAATCACCTCAGTTTTACCACCAGCAGCTTCAATAGCAGTAACTGATGCACTAGAAAAACGATTTGCTTTAACAGTTAATTTTTTTTCTAATTTTCCACTTGCCAACACTTTTATACCGCTTAATTGTTTCTTTACAATTCCTCTTTCTTTTAGGATTTCTGGTGTAACTATATCACCATCTTCAAAAAAATTATTTAAATCGCTTAAATTAACACAAGCATATTTTGTTTCAAATCTTTTATTATTAAAACCTCTTTTAGGTAATCTTCTGTATAATGGAGATTGACCTCCTTGAAACCAAGCGGAAATGCTAGCTCCACTTCTAGATTTTTGACCTTTTTGACCATGAGTTGAAGTTTTGCCCATTCCTGATCCGGTTCCTCGACCGACAATCTTTCGCGCTTTAGTTTCTTTAGATTTTGGTAAACTTTCTAACTTCATATTATAACTCCTCCACTTTTAAACCACGTAAAGCAGCAATTTTTGCTGGTGTTCTTTCACTTTTTAAAGCTTCAAGAGTTGCTTTAGCTACATTGATCTTGGTATTTGAACCTAGTGATTTGGAAATAACATCTTTAACTCCCGCAAGTTCAAGAACACTACGAGCAGCACCTCCAGCGATTACTCCAGTACCTTTTATAGCTGGTTTAATCATTACTTGGGCTCTTCCTACTTTTCCAATAGCTTCATGTGGAATTGTTCTTCCCTCAATTATTGCAACTTTTGTCACATTTTTATTTGCCATCATACTTGCTTTAGCAATAGCCGCTGGAACTTCATTGGCTTTTCCTGTTCCAATGCCAACTAATCCTTTACGATTTCCAACAACAACTGTTGCTGAAAATCTAAAACGTCTACCACCTTTGGTAACTTTAGTGACACGGCCAATAGAAATTACTTTTTCTTCTAAAAGCTTTTTTCTTGAATCTTTAAATTGTTTATCTTTATTATTTTTTTGCATGATGACCTCCTAGAAATTTAATCCGTTTTCGCGAGCAGCTTCAGCTAAAGCTTTTACACGACCATGATAAAGGTTTCCCCCTCTATCAAAAACGACCTTTTTTATTTTTGCATTTTTACATTTTTCAGCAATATCTTTTCCAACAGCAGCAGCTGCTTCAATGTTACCACCATTTTTTAATTTCAAAGCAAGAGATGATGAAGATACTAAAGTAACTTTTTTGGTATCATCAATTACTTGAACATATATTCCATTATTAGATCTAAAAACATTTAATCTCGGACATTCAGCAGTTCCGCTTAATGATGCTCTTATACGTGCGTGTCTTCTCTTACGCATATCATTACTTGATTCTTTTTTTATCATTTACTTATCCCTCCTCATTAAGCTGCTTTCTTTCCTTCTTTACGGCGAACATATTCACCTTTATAACGAATACCTTTTCCCTTGTAAGGTTCTGGTTCTCTTATTTTACGAATATTAGCCGCAAATTCAGTAACTTTTTGTTTATCAGTACCACTTATATTTATTTCTGTATTATTTATAAGTTCAGCTTTTAATCCATCTGGTACTATTACTTCAATAGGATGTGAATATCCTGCATTTACAACAATTTTATTACCTTGAACATTAAATTTATAACCAACGCCAACTGCCTCTAAACCTTTATTAAATCCTTCCGAAACTCCTATTATCATATTATTTATAAGAGAATTAGTTGTTCCTTGCATAATATTTGACTCACGAGTTAATTTTTTTACTGTAGTTCTTAAAATATTATTTTCTATTTCGATGTTGATCAATTCAGAACTTTTTAATGATAATTCCCCTTTAGGTCCTTTAACAGTTACTAGATTTTTATCTATTGTTATCATAACACCCTCTGGTATTATCAAATTTCTATTACCTATTCTACTCATATGATGTTTTCCTTACCAAACATAGGCAAGTACTTCACCTCCAAGTCTTTTATTTCTTGCTTCTTTATCAGTCATAAGCCCTTTTGAAGTAGAGATAATTGCAATACCAAGTCCATTTAAGACACGAGGAATTTCATCAGCAGAAGCATATACACGAAGTCCTGATTTACTAATTCTTTTAAGACCTGTTATTACTCTTTCTTTTTTATCTCCATATTTTAAAGTTAAAGTTAATTTATCACCTTTAATATCTTTTTCATAATTATAATCAGATATATATCCTTCTTTTTTTAGAATTTCAGCAATTCCTAAAGTCATTTTTGTTCCTATACATTCAACTGTATCATATTTTAACACATTTGCATTACGAATTCTTGTAAGCATATCAGCTATTTTATCTTGTACCATTTAAAATTCCTCCTTTCTTACCAACTTGATTTTTTAACACCAGGAATTTGTCCCTTATTGGCTAGTTCTCTAAAACATATACGACATAACTTGTATTTGCGAAGTACACCATGAGGGCGGCCACATCTTTCGCAACGAGTGTATGCACGAACGCTAAATTTAGGGGTTCTTTGTTGTTTTACTTTTAAACTTGTTTTTGCCATATGTTCACTCCTTAATTTCTAAAGGGCATTCCAAATGCTCTTAATAAACTTTCTGCTTCTTTATTAGTTTTGGCGGTTGTAACAAATACAATATCCATTCCTCTTATTTTTAAAACATTATCATATTCAATTTCAGGAAATATTAATTGCTCTTTTATACCTAAAGTATAATTGCCATGACCATCAAAGGAAGTTTTGGAAATTCCTCTAAAATCTCTCACACGTGGTAGGGCAACTTTAATTAATTTTTCCATAAAATTGTACATATTTTCATCACGTAATGTGACTTTAACTCCAATAGTTTGACCTTCTCTTAATTTAAAACCAGCAATTGATTTACGAGCTTTTGTTACAACTGGTTTTTGTCCAGTAATAATTTCTAAGTCTTTCAAAGCTGCCTCAATATATTTTTCTTCACGAGCACCTTCTCCAACACCCATATTAATTACAATTTTATCTAAACGAGGTACTTCCATTACGGTTTTATAATTATTCTCACTTTTTAATGAGTTAATGATTTCTTTATTATATAATTCTTTTAATGTACTCATAATACTCACCTACTCATCTTTCTTATCTTCTTTTTTGGAAGATTTTTTTGTAGTATTTGCTTTTTTATCTTCGATTTTTTGAACATTTGATACATGAATAGGAGCAGACATTTCAATTATTCCTCCATTATCATTACCATTTTGAGGTTTTTGGTGTTTTTTTACAATGTTTATGCCATCAACAATAACTTTATCAATTTTTGAAAAAGTTTTTGTGACTTTACCAGTTTTTCCTTTATCTTTGCCAGTTATAATTTTTACATTGTCTCCAACTTTTATTTTCATATAGTTACCTCCTATAAAACTTCTGGAGCTAAAGATACAATTTTATTAAATTCTTTTTCTCTTAATTCTCTAGCTACAGGTCCTAAAACTCTAGTTCCTACTGGAGTTTTATCATCTTTAATGATTACACAAGCATTGTCATCAAATTTGATGGAAGAACCATCTTTTCTTTTAACACCTTTAACTGTTCTAACAATTACAGCTTTTACTACCTTACCTTTTTTTAATCCAGAATTAGGAATTGCCTTTTTAACAGTTCCTACAACAATGTCTCCAATATTACCATATTTTCTTTTTGATCCACCCATTACACGAATTACTAATAATTCTCTAGCTCCAGTATTATCAGCTACTTTTAATCTTGTTTCTTGTTGAACCATAAAAATACCTCCTATAGAATTACAGCTTCAATTAGAACTTCAACAAGTTCATATCTTTTAGTTTTAGATAATGGTCTTGTACTTCTAATTCTTACTGTATCTCCTTCTTTTGCTTTATTAGTTTCATCATGAGCTGTATATTTTTTTGATGATTTAACTCTCTTTTTATATAATGGATGACTTTTATAAGTTTCAACTAGCACAGTAATTGTCTTGTCGTTTTTAGCACTTACTACTTTGCCAACTAATTCTTGTCTTTTTTCCATTATTCATTACCTCCTGTGCTATTTTCTCTTTCTTTTAATATTGATAACATTCTGGCAACATCCTTTTTTAATTCTTTTATCTTAGAAGGTTTATCAAGGGTACCAGTTGCATTTTTAATTCGTAAATTTAATAATTCTTTTTTAGATTCCATTACTTTTGTTTTTATTTCATCATCTTTTAATTTTCTTATTTCTTTAGCTTCCACTTGTAATTTCCTCCTTTTTTACAAATTTGGTTTTAACTGGTAGTTTGTGAGACGCAAGTCTTAAAGCTTCACGTGCTATTTCTTCAGAAACACCACTAATTTCAAACATTATTTTTCCTTCTTTAACTACTGCTACCCATTCTTCAACATTACCTTTTCCTTTACCTTGACGAGTTTCTAAAGGTTTTTTTGTAATTGCAAGATGAGGAAATATGTTTATAAAAACTTTACCACCACGTTTCATATAACGAGTCATAGCAATACGTGCTGCTTCAATTTGACGAGCAGTTATCCAATTACCTTCTTTGGCCATTAATCCAAAATCTCCAAAATGTAATTCAGTATTTCCTTTGGCATGACCATCATAAGTTAAACGATGTGGTTTTCGGTATTTAGTTCTTTTTGGCATTAACATTATCGTCACTCTCCTTATTCACTTTTTTGGTAGGAAGAATTTCGCCTTTGTAAATCCAAACTTTTACGCCAATTTTTCCATAAGTAGTATCAGCCTCACTGTGAGCATAATCAATATCTGCACGTAATGTATGAAGAGGTACTGTTCCTTCAGTATAGCCTTCAGTTCTTGCCATTTCGGCACCACCTAAACGCCCAGATACAGCAGTTTTTATTCCTTTAGCTCCAGCTTTCATTGTATTTCTTAAAGCTCTTTTTTGAGCACTTCTAAATGGAGCACGGTTTTCAATTTGATTAGCGATATTATCTGCTACTAATTTAGCAATTAAATCAGGATTTTTTACTTCCACAATAGAAATATATATCTCTTCTCCAACATATTTGGATAAACTTTTACGAAGACGTTCAATATCTTCTCCGCCTCGTCCAATAATAACACCTGGTTTAGCAGTATTAATTGTTACTTCACATTTGTCTTTTTTTCTTTCGATAATAACTGAAGCAATGGCTGCATCTTTTAATTTTTTGGCAATATATTTACGAATTTTGATATCTTTATTTAAAGTATCTCCAAAATCGTTTTTATTGGCATACCAATTTGATTCCCAAGTTTTATTAACACCCAATCTATATCCAATTGGATTAACCTTTTGTCCCATTTATTTTGCCTCCTTATTATCACTTACTTTAACAGTTATGTGACTTGTTCTTTTATCTCTTCGATCAACGTTACCACGACTTGCAAATTTTATTCTTTTGTATACAGGTCCTGGATTAATGTAACATTCACTTATTACTAAATCAGTTTCATTGGCTCCACCATTATTTATAGCGTTAGCAACGGCACTTTTAAGTACTTTATTAATTAAACGACTAGCTTTAGTATTAGTAGTAGCTAATATCGCCTCGGCTGTAGAAATATCTTTTCCTCTTATAAGGTCAAGAGTCATTCTTGCTTTTCTAGGTGCAATTATTGCACTTTTATGTATTGCATAATATTCCATTACTTAACCTCCTACTTTTGTCCGGCATGTCCGCCAAATTTACGAGTAGCCGCGAACTCTCCTAATTTATGTCCAACCATTTCTTCTGTTACATAAACAGGAATAAAATCTTTACCATTATGCACAGCAAATGTATGCCCTACGAAATCAGGATAAATTGTTGAACGACGAGAATATGTTTTAATAACTTCTTTTTTATTGTTTTTATTTAATTCTTGTACTTTTTTTAATAATCTTTTAAAAACATAAGGACCTTTTTTTAAACTTCTTGCCATAATATCCTCCTACTTTTTCTTTCTACTAACAATTAATTTGTTAGAAGCTTTTTTATTTTTTCTTGTTTTAAATCCAAGTGCTGGTTTACCCCAAGGAGTAACAGGTGTTTTACGACCAATTGGAGCACGTCCTTCACCACCACCATGAGGATGGTCATTAGGATTCATAACAGATCCACGGTTAGTTGGTTTTATTCCCATATGTCTTTTTCTTCCAGCTTTTCCAATGTTTACTAACTCATAATCTTCGTTACCAACTACACCAATTGTAGCCATGCAAGATCCTAATATTTTTCTTGTTTCACCAGATTGAAGTCTTACTAAGACATATTTCCCTTCACGTCCTAATATTTGAGCAGAAGATCCCGCACTACGACAAATTTCAGCGCCCTTTCCTGGCTTTAATTCAATACAATGAATTACAGTACCAACTGGGATATTTTCTAAAGGTAGAGCATTACCTATTTTTATATCTGATTCAGCTCCACTTTCAATAATACTACCCACAGTTAAATCTTTTGGAGCAATAATATATCTTTTTTCGCCATCTTTATAATGGATAAGAGATATATTAGCACTACGATTAGGATCATATTCTATAGTAGCAACACGTCCAGGCACACCAATTTTATTTCGTTTAAAATCAATTACACGATATCTTTGTTTTGCTCCTCCACCAATATGACGAACAGTTAATTTACCTTGATTATTTCTTCCACCTGTTTTTGTTTTTTTAACAGTTAAAGATTTTAAAGGAGTATTAGCAGTTATTTCTGTATTTGCAAGTGTACTCATTCCACGGCGACCATTTGTCACAGGTTTATATTTTTTAATTGCCATAATTATCCTCCTTTATTATATTTCAATCGTTTCGCCATTTTTTAGCGTTACGATTGCTTTCTTATAAACTTTAGTTTTACCAGCATATTTGCCAACTCTTTTATCCTTTGGTTTAGTGTTAAGGGTATTAATTTTAATAACATGAACACCAAAATGATTTTCAATAGTTTTTTTAATTTGAGTTTTGGTTGCATTTTTTGCTACTTTAAAAGTATAAATACCTTTTTGACTATTTAAAGCACTTTTTTCAGTAACAACAGGGGCAATTATAATATCGGGGTTAATCATTTTTTAATACCTCCTCAATGTAATTAACTGCTGCTTCATCAAAAATAACGAAATCAGCATTTACAAGATCATAACAATTAATTTCATCAGCAAGTATTACATATGTATAGCCTAAATTTCTAGAAGCCATATATAAATTTTCATTATCTTCTTTAGTAACAAATAATACTTTACCATCTAAATTTAAGGTAGCTAATAAATTTTTAACTTCTTTAGTTTTTAAAGTTTCTAAATTTAAATTATCTACAACAATTATTGCTTTATCTTGTGCTTTTAAGCTTAGAGCACTTTTAAGTGCTAATACTCTTTCTTTTCGATTTATTTTAAATTTATAATCTCTAGGAACTACTCCTAAAGCTACTCCACCGCCACGCCAAATTGGAGAACGATTAGAACCAGCTCTAGCGCGTCCTGTTCCTTTTTGTTTCCATGGTTTTCTACCACCACCTGAAACTTCACTTCTAGTTTTAGTTTTAGCAGTGCCTTGTCTTGTAGCATCAAGTTGTAATCTAATCATTTTTTTAAGACAATCGTCATTAGTTTCAATTTTCCATATAGAATCACTTATTGTGATATCATTTAGCTTTTCGCCTTTAACATTTTTAAGTTCTAATTTAGCCATATTATTCCCTCCAATAAGTGTCCTAGTTATTTTCTACTTCTTTAGTAACTTCTTCAGTTACATTTTCTTTTTTTTCTGTATTTTCTTCTACTGCTTCTCTTACTTCTTCGGCATTATCAACAACAGTGTCTTCTTCATAAGAAATAAGTTCAAATTCCTTTTTCTTACCATTATTTTTAACAGCAGATTTAATTAAAACTAATGAATTTTTAGGTCCTGGAATATTACCACTTACTAATATATAATTTTCTTCAGCATTTACTTCAATTATTTGCAAATTTTGAATAGTAACGGTTACATTACCCATATGACCAGGCAATTTTTTCCCTTTTAAAACTCTTTTTGGTAACATGGTACCCATAGACCCTGGCCCACGATGATAGTGAGAACCATGTCCCATTGGCCCACGATTTTGATTATGTCTTTTTATTACCCCTTGAAATCCTTTTCCTTTGGTTGTTCCTGTTACATCAACTATTTCACCAGCAGCAAATATATCTGCATTTAATACTTGACCTAATGAATAATTTCCTTCAACATTTCTTAACTCTTTTAAGAAGCGCTTAGGTGTAGTTTGAGCTTTTTTAGCATGCCCGATGCTTTGTTTGCTTGAATTTTTTTCTTTTTTATCTACTACGCCAAGTTGAATAGCATTATACCCATCATTCTCTACAGTTTTTACTTGCATTACTGTATTTGGCGTTACACTAACAACTGTAACAGGAATTAATTTACCATCTGTAGTAAATACTTGTGTCATTCCTATTTTGCGTCCTAAGATTCCTTTCATATAAACTTTATCCTTCCTTCAATTATAATTTTATATCAATATCAACACCACTTGGGATATCTAAATGAGTTAGAGCATCAATAATTTCTTTGCTTGGTTCTAATATATCAATTAATCTTTTATGAGTACGACTTTCGAATTGTTCTCTTGAATCTTTATATTTATGAACTGCTCTTAATACTGTAATTCTTTCAATTTCAGTAGGTAGCGGAATTGGTCCACTTACCTTACCTTCTAACCTTTTTACAGTTTCGACGATTTTTTTAGCAGCTAAATCTAATATTTTATTATCATAAGCCTTTAAATTAATACGTACTTTACTCTTTGCCATTATTTTATGTTCTCCTTTCGCCTATATCTAGTATAGACTAGCTCCGTACAAATTACCTGATTTTGGTGATTTTATTTAACAACTTCACCTAGTGTATCAGCAACCTCGTACATCCAAGCCGTCATACAGATTTCATTTTAACACTACATTATATGAAAATCAAGCGAAAATTTGCCTAAAAATAATATTATTTTAAAATAGAAAAAAGCTATATTTTTAATAGCTTTATTCTTCGCCTTGTACAATTAGACTTTCACTGTCTTTCATTTCTTTAGGAACTGTTATATCCATATATTCTAATATAGTTGGAGCAATATTAGTTAAATCACCTTCTTTTTTTAAGGTTATATTATTATCAGTTATAATAAAAGGAACTTTTGCAGTAGTATGAGTAGTTACAATATTATTGTTATCATCAAGCATCTTATCAACATTTCCGTGATCGGCAGTGATAATTACTTTATAAAAATTATTTTCAGCCTCTTCTATTATTTTGCCTAAACACATATCCACAGTTATAACTGATTTTACAGCGGCATCATAATTTCCTGTATGACCAACCATATCAGGATTAGCAAAATTTACTAAAATAAAATCAACATCTTTTTGCATACAATAAATAGTTCTTTTTGTAACATCTACGGCACTCATTCTGGGATCTAAGTCATAAGTTTTTATTTTTAATGAGGGAATTAAATATTTATTGCAATTTTCTAAGTTACCATTGTATTCTCCGTCAAAAAAATAAGTTACATGAGCGTATTTTTCGGTTTCGGCAATTCTAGCTTGAGTAAGACCTAATTTTGCTAAATATATACCTAAAGGATTTTCAATTTTTTTATTTTCTAGAAAAGTAATAGTAGGAATTTTTTTATCAATTGACACGAAAGAATAAACTGAAAGGTTATTATATTTCTTTACAGGAAATTTATCATATTTAGGATTTACAAAACAATCAAGAATTTGTTTAGCGCGATCAGTACGATAATTCATCCAAATTAAAGTATCATTATCTTTTATTATTCCTTCTGGTTCTACCAGTATAGGAGGTAAAAATTCATCAGTTACTTTCTTTTGATAACTTTTTTCTAACACTTTTTTGATATCTTTAGTTTTTAGTCCTTTACCTAAGGCCACTAAATCATAATAATATTTGGTTCGATCTAATTTGTTATCCCGGTCCATAGCCGTATATCTTCCACAAATGGTAGCTATTTTACCGATTTTTGTTTCCGCTAATTTTTTTTCTAAACGTTCTATATATTTATAAGCAGAGGTTGTACTTGTATCTCTTCCATCTGTAATGATATGAAAATAAATTTCTTTTATCTCATTTTTTATTAAATGATCATATAATTTAAAAAAATGTTCTATATCGCTGTGCACTAGGCCATCACTAAATAGCCCCATAATATGAAGACGTGAATTATTTTTTTTAGTTTCTTCAATTAATTTAATAAATTTTTCATCTTTATCAATTTGATTGTCTAAAAATTCGTGAATACGATCAATATCTTGAAGTAATTTTCTTCCCGCTCCAATAGTCATATGACCAACTTCGCTATTACCAAATTGCCCTGGTAATAAACCTACAGCTTCTTCTGATGCTGCAAGAGTGGAATGTGGATATTTTTGCCACAAGTTATAAAAATTTTTAGGATCAGCTTCGATAATGGCATTTCCATGTTCTTCTTCTCTTAATCCAAAACCATCTAGTATAACCATTAATATTTTTTTCATTAATCATCACCATTTATAAAAATAATACTACCATATAAAAAATAAAAACTCAATTAGCTAAACTAATTAAGTTTTGTCGATTATTAATTAACTTTCAACATAAGTGGGGAAGCACTTGTACCTTTTCCTCCGCTTTCTATTTCTATATCAGGATTTAAATATAGCGATGGACTCGCCGCAAACAAATCGTACGCACCACTATAATACACGTACCCTTTCAAACTCACAAAGAAGATACTGACGTCATTGGAAGAATTCGGCATTAATGTCCATTGTGTAATACTACCTAACAACCAGTCGTTTGTTTTACAATCACTTACTCCACTTCCATCCCAACTATATAAACTTGTATTTAAACAAGTGCTTCTATCAGTTGTTGCTCCTCCACTTGTTGCATACCCATAATCACTTGGATACATTAATCCGACTTTACCTGTCCATTTTGTGGGTCTTCCACTATATACTTTTATTCCTCTTTCTAATTGATAAAATTCTTTAACTTTTTTTGAACCAGAATCAGAATCACTTCCTCCTAAGTTCCAGACACTTTCACTTATCATACTTTTGGAATCTTCTGTTAGCCCTATAGACCTAAAATTACATGCTGTCGTTGCTCCAGTTTGTCCATATGGACATGTTCCACTTGTTCTGTTCCAATATGCTCCTTCATTTAATACTTTTTGTAAAGCGCTATCACTCCAATCATTTTTAGATTCATCTATATATTTTTCACTACCCCGTCTACTATCCCAGGAATATGTCCCTATACTCTTACTTCTGATTAATTTAACCTTATCTTCTTTTGTTCCATCAGCATTTTCTATATCTTTCATGACTCCAATTATCCGCCATAATTCATTATTGAATGATACATAATTATTTGGATTTTTTCCTATATACCTTAAATTACCATAATCATCTTCTGAAGTTGTAAGATAAAAGTGTACACAAAAAAAGTGTATACTTTTATTTTTGATA
>CAOLUI010000012.1 GCA_948479395.1 uncultured Bacilli bacterium
TTATAAGTTAATTAAATTTTTATAGCAAGAAAATATAACTACATTATTCTTTCAATAGAAGTTATTTTTTTATCATCATATTCCACTTTAATCAAATCAACTTCATGAAAAGTCCCATCAAATATAACTTCTTCATGATAATCCAAAATCAATCTATCTTCTAAATTAAAACCTTGATTACAATAAGAGACAAAATAACTTAGAAGAGCAATATTATGCGTTACTACAATAATATTTTCATAATCATTTTCCAAAATATTTTTCACACAAGATATCATTCTTTCTCGTACCTCTTTAATAGCTTCACCATCTTTTAATTTATAATTAAAATCATGTTCTTGCATTCCTTTCAAAAAACGATACTCATTACAACCCAATTCTCCAACAATTCTCTCTCCCAACCTCTTATCCAAAATAATTTCTAAATCATTGGCATCAGCAATATACTTGCTTGTATCCATCGCCCCAAAATAATTAGAAGAATAAATAACTTCACTTTGTTTTAAAAAATCTAATTTACTTAAACTTTTGGCCAATACTTCTCCTTTCAGACTCAACATCGTTTTTTCTCTTATTTTATTAAAACTTACTCCTTTAGGAAAAATAACCCTAACATTACTAACCATATTATTACTTATAAAATAAATTGTTTGCATCTAAAATATCCTTCCTAAAACACCATAAGAAAAAACTAACATAATAATTCCAGCTAAAATTACTCCTAAAAATGCTGCTATAAGAGATTTTTTCTTATCCATATCTAAAAGGGCAGCAATTAAACATCCTGTCCAAGCACCAGTACCTGGAAGAGGAATACCTACAAATAAAAATAACCCCCAATACTTTAAATTCTCTATTTTATCTTTTTTAGAATTAGCTTTATTTTCACACCATACCACAACTTTTCCTAAGTGTTTCCAATCTCGCATATGTCGAAAAATAGGATTTATTAACCACAAAATAAAAGGTATGGGAATAATATTACCTATAAAACAAATAAAAAAGCTTTGCCACATGGGAAGATCAAGCAAACTAGCCGCAATAAGACCTCCTCTTAACTCAAGAATTGGAATCATTGATAAAACAAAAATAACTACATATTTTCCTAATAAACTTCCTGCTATTCCTCCAAATAAACCTATCATAAAATTAGCCAACTTTTGTGTCATATATACCATTCTCCTAAAACTATTCTATCACATAACCAATAAATTTGAAAAATATTTATATTAATTAATTATTAAAAAAAACCTATAATATTCTAAAAAAAAATAAGTTTTCATAACTTATTCCTTATCTGCTTCATTTAAGCCTTTTTTATTTACTTTAGCATTACGTTAATAACTTGCCTCATTTAAATATTTTTTGTTATCCATAGCGAAATTTTCCTTTCAAATTCCAAATTGAATTAATAAGTTTTTTTTCCTTTAACTAAATATATAATAAATGCCCCTAGTGCACCTAACCCAAAAACAGCACCACCGATAATATAGAAAATATAATATGACATTGGATTTACCTTATTATAAAAAACTGTATTATCAAAATTCTCAATTTCAAACTGTTCAGATTCTAAATCCATAATTTGTGAATTTATTTCAGCTGCTTCATTTTGACATTTTGCAGTATCTGAAAACCAGTTATCACTAAACATATCAAGTGAATTACATTCTTGAGTCTTAGCATCATATTGACTTTTCAAAGTTTTTAATTCTTCTGTTATTTCAGCATATCTTTTTTCCAATTTTTTTTGATTTTCTTGTGCTTGTTTATAGGCCTCTTGATATCTTTCTTCATTCGTTTTCTTAGCCATCATTTGTCTAACTAAACCAATCCCTGAAATCCCTAACCCCAAAACAAAGCTTATTAACAAAATAAGCAAAGGCAAGGGCAAACTTTTTTCATTTTTCATACTAACTCAATCCTCTTTCTTTCAACATTATATCATTACTTTAATTAAAATTAAGCAAAAAAGAAGAAGAAAAGATATTTCCTTTTCTCCTAAAAGTGTGAGTTTGAGTTTATATGTTATTTATATTGTATAGAGTTATCGTTTATTTATCATTTTATAATTTTCTTTTTTTTATCAATCTCTTACTTCGATATAATCACTTTCCTTTCATGACTTAATAATAACAATAAAATATGAACTTTTAGTGAAGTTAAAGTGAAATATTCGTTATATGTCAACTTCTATTTAATTGCCTTATCAATCTCAAAATAAAACGTTGTTCCCTTTCCTTTTTTCGTTAATACACCATATTTAAATTTATGAGTTTCTAAAATATTTCGCACAATAGATAAACCTATTCCTGTTCCTACCACATTCCGTTGATGATTCTTATCATTTTTATAATACTTATCCCATATATAAGGTAAATCATCATTTTTAATTCCTTTTCCCGTATCTATAATTTCTACCAAATATTTTTTCCCTTTATCAGTAACCCGAATCGTAACCTTTTTATCCTTACCTGTATAATTTAAAGCATTATTAATTAAGTTATATATTACTTGATTAATTTTATTCTTTTCTGCTCTAACCATGGCTTTATCTAACACTTCTAAAACAATATTAAACTTTTCTTTTTCAATAACGATATCATACTTTTCTAAAATCTCTTTAATTTCTTCAATTAAATCATAATCTTCTAAAATTATTTTTTCATTTAAAGACTGTAATTTTGACAATTCCAACAAATCATTTACTAAAACAGTTAATCGATCAGTCTCATCAATAATCACATTTAAATTTTGATTTCTCTTATCTGGAATTTGATATGTTATATCTCTTACCATCTCAGCATAAGCTTTTATCATCGTTAAAGGCGTTTTTAAATCATGAGAAACATTAGCTAGTAGATCTCGTCTTAATTCATCTATTTTTTTCATATCTTTACAAGCACTATTTAAAGTTCTTGCCAGTTCATCTATCTCTAAAGTTCCATTTTCTTGAAAAACAATATCATAATTACCTTTTCCCATTTCTTTTGCCTTTTTGGTAATTCCTACAATAGGTTTAGTAATTCTCTTCGATAAAAAATAAGCCACTAAAGAGGCAAAAAATAATACCAAAAACATAATATAAATTAATTGTCTTTTTAAAACAATACTTGTCGAATCAATATCTTCTAAAGTACTATATATAAAAATATATCCATAATCATTTTTTAATTCATATAAATATGCTTTTGTTTGGCTCACTGGATTTATTAATTTAACACCCTTTTTCTTTTCATAAGTACTCTTTAACTCTTCTTTTATAGAATTAATACTACTTATATTTTTATTAAGTCCACAACCAACCTGCATCGTATTATAAAATAAATTATTGCCATAATTGGTTTCAAATTCAATACAAACACTATTTTGATAAGCCAGTGTGGCTAACATATTATCTAAATCATCCCAAGAAGTTTTTTCTAACTTATCCACAATCATATTCATTTTTTTCATTTGATAATGTTCATAACTTATTTGCAAAAAAATTACTTGAAATACCCATAGAAATATCACAATACCCAAACTAAACAAAATTAAATAAAGTAAAGTTTTAACATTAATACTATTCTGTTTTTCTTTTAACTTAGAAATAACTCTTTCCAAATTATTCTTTATATTCAAATTTATACCCTACTTTTCTAATAGTTTTAATAAAATCACGATACTTTCCTAAATTATTTCTAAGTGTTTTTATATGAGTATCCACAGTCCGATCATCCCCATAAAAATCATATCCCCAGATATTAGTTAGTAAATTTTCTCGTGAAAGAGCAATATTTTTATTTTCTATTAGATAAATTAATAAATCATACTCTTTAGGTGTTAAATAAATATTTTTTTCATCCACAAATACTTCATGAGCCGAGGTATTAATTAATAATCCCTTAAATTTATAATTTAATTGCTCATTTTTTTTATTACCATTTCTTTTAGTAACCGCTTTTATTCGGGCAATTAACTCTCTTGGACTAAAAGGTTTAGTCATATAATCATCCGCCCCAATATCAAAACAGGTAAGCTTATCATATTCTTCACTTCTAGCCGATAACATAATAAAAGGAACACTACTAAACTCTCTTATTTCTTTCACTGCTTTATATCCATCCATTTTAGGCATCATAATATCCATAATAATTACATCAAAATCCTCTTGCTTTACTTTTTCAATTGCCTCATATCCATTACTTGCTTCTTCAAAAGATATATTTTCTAAATTTAAATATTCTTTAATAACATCTCTTATAAGTACTTCATCATCCACAATTAACACTTTCAAAAATAAATCACCTCAAATTAAATCTATTTTATAACACTTTTGTGAAATTACAATGAACTAAAAAAATCCTAATAAATATATTAAGATTAAAAATTATTCTTCTCGCAAAATCGCTCCACATTTTTTTGAAAGTAAATCAACGATTTGCTTAATTTTTTCTGTAATTTCTTCTGTAGTCATTGTTCTATCATCTTTCCCAAACCTTACTCTAAATGAGATAGATTTTTTTCCCTCAGGAATTTGTTCTCCTAAATATTCCTCACCAAAAATAACTTCTTTAACTTTTCCATTAATTATATCTACTATTTCTTGCCAAGTAATTTTTTTATCTACTATTAAAGATAAATCCTTTTCCACTAAAGGAAACTCTGCTAAATGTTTAAACTCATTAGTTCTTGAATCGAAATATTTAAATTCATCAAAATTAAGTTCAAACATCACTACATTTGTATGTTTAATTTTAACTTCATTCATTACGGCAAAAGATACTAAACCCATAGAGCCAATTACTTTTTTATCATATAAAATATTCAAATATCCATATCTATCTGCCCATAATGGCTTTTCTTTTACTGCAAAAGTTAGATCTTTCATATGACAATACTTTGCCATTGAATCTAATACTCCTTTAACTTCTAAAAAAATACTTTGAGCATTCTTTCCTACTAAACATCCCGTTAAATACTTTTTATGAATCGGCAAAATTTCATCTTCACTCGACTCATGATACTCACCTTTTTCAAAAACTTGAGCCATTTCAAAAATCTTAAATTCATCATAATATCTTAAATTTTTAGCAATCGCCTCTAGCATTCCTGGCACTAAAGAACTTCTTAAAATCGCTAAATCGGGAGCGGGAGGAGTTGTCAATTTAATGCTGTTATCAACATCAATTCTAGCTGCTAAAATATACTTTTCTTCTATCCAAGGATAAGTAAATATCTCATTAAATCCACAACGATAGGCCAAGTACTCTTTTATTCTTTTCTCCAAAATAATCTTATTCTGTAAAACGGCATGTTCAAATTCTACATTTAAAGGCACAGCATCAAAACTATCATAACTCAAAATTCTAGCAATATCGCCCATTACATCATCTTTTATTGAAACATCTCCAGTACTGCGCCAAATAGGAGCTATAACATGATAAATATTATCTTTAAAATCTACTTCATAACCTAAATTTCCTAAAATCTTTCGAATTATCTCATCATCTAAAACTTTCCCTAATCTTTTATCCAGAAAATCTTTTGGCACTTCTATCTCGGCCCTTTTAGTTTTAGAAGGATAATTATCTTTATAAGATACAATCTTACTTTCCGGAAATATTTCTTGAAATAAAGCTAAAGACACGTTTACTCCCTCTAAAACTCTCTCTGTGTCAATATTTTTTTCATACCTTATCGCAGCATCAGTTTTTTCATTAAATCTCTTCCCACTTTTTCTAATAGTACTTGCCGAAAAATTGGCTATTTCTAAGACAATATCTGTTGTGGTAGCTAAAATTGAATCCTTTTTCCCCCCCTTAATTCCTGCAAGAGCTAAAACACTTTCCTTATCACAAATAACTAAATCATCTTCTGTTAGCTCAATGGTATTATCATCTAATAACAATAATTTTTCGCCTTTCTTAGCATTTCTAACAATTATTTGCTCACCTAAAATATGACTCTTATCAAAAGCATGCGTTGGTTGCCCAATTAAAATCATTACATAATTTGTAATATCAACTATTGCATTAATAGGACGCATTCCACATTTTATCAAAGCCGATTTTAACCACAAAGGAGACTCTTTTACTTCTACATTATCTAACTCTACTGCTACATAACGTTTACATTTTTCTGTTTCCTCTATTAAAACATTATAGCTTTTTAATTTCTTATCTATATCAATAGAAGGAATCTTTTTAAGTGGTACATCATATATAACTGAAAGCTCCCGAGCTATTCCATAGTGCCCCCATAAATCTGGTCGATTTGTTAATGATTTATTATCAATTTCTAAAATGGTATCATCCATAAATATTATATCCGCTATATTATCTCCAGGTTGACAAGAAAGTTTACTTAAATCAACAATTTCTTTTTCACTTTGAGGCGAAAAAAAATCACTTAAAAAAACTTCTTCTGCCCCACAAATCATCCCATAAGAAGATTCTCCACGCATTTTCGTTTCTTTAATTTTAACTGGTTCTCCTTCTCCATGCCAAACCACTTCTGCTCCTGGTTTAGAAACTACTACCAATTCTCCTTCATATAAATTAGATCCCCCACAAACAATTTGCACTGGCGAATTTTCTCCAATATCAACCATACATACCTTTAATAAATCAGCATTAGAGTGATTTTTCACTTCTAATATTTTTCCCACAACTATATCATGAAATTTTTCCTTAACATTTTCGATTCCCTCTACTTCCACGGTTCTAAGAGTAAGATCATAGGCAATCTGCGCATTCGTTAAATGCTCTGGTAAATCAACATATTTTTTTACTAAATTTAATGAAACTTTCATAAACATTCCTCCTATTTAAATTGACTTAAAAATCTTAAATCAGCACTGTGAAAAAGTCTTATATCATCTATTCCATAACGCATCATAACTAAACGATCTAAACCAATATTTATATAAAATCCAGTCCAAACTTCGGGATCTAAATTAGCTGATCTCAAAACATTAGGATGAATAACCCCTCCCGGCATAACTTCAATCCATCCATTATGATTACATACTTTACAGCCCTTTCCTTGACATACTAAACATTCCATATCAATTTCATAACCTGGTTCAGTAAAAGGAAAAAAACCTTCTCTCATTCGAACATTAACTTTTCTCCCAAAAACTTTCTCAAAAATCGCTTGAATCATAACCATACCTGAAGAAAAAGAAATATCCTTATCTACAATTAAAGCTTCATATTGAAAAAAAGCTCTTTCATGTCTTGCATCAGTAGTTTCATTTCTATAGACTCTTCCTGGATAAACAAATCGAGCTGGAGCTCCATGTTTAAGTAAATATCTCACTGATCCTCCTGTTAAATGAGGCCTCAAACATAATCTTTCACATCCACTCTTTTCCTCAGTTCCCATAAGCCAAAAAGTATCCATTGATTGTCTAGCTGGATGATCAGGAGCAAAATTTAAATTATCAAAAGCATATTTTTCACTACTAATGTCATCTTCACTATATACTTCAAATCCTAATGATAAAAAAGCTTCATTTAAATCATTACACATCTCGGTAATAGGATGCAACGCCCCCTTATTCACACATTTTCCTGGTAAAGAACAATCAAAATACTCATCTACTACACTTTTTAAAGAAATAATTTGCTCCTCTTTTTCTCCCAATTTTTCCTCAAAAACTTTCTTAATATTTGTAGCTTGAATACCCACTTCTTTACGTAAATCTTCTGCTAAACTACCTAACGTTTTTAACACTTCGGCTAAACTGCTTTTCTTACCCAAAAGCTCTCTTCGTAAATCTTGTATCTCTTCCAAACTATTAATTTTTTCAATCCGAGATAATCCTTCTTCTTTTATAATATCCAATTTTTCTTTCATCAATTTAATCCACCTTTCCATAAAAAAACCTTACAAAAAATTGTAAGGGACGAAATAATTTTTTCCGCGGTACCACCCAAATTCTAGAAAAATCTAGCACTTAATTAAGATTATAACGCATCTAAACGGCTAAACTCCAGTATTCGAAATTCATTATTTTATTTATCTTTAAGAGCTTTCAGCTTATAACTCTTAATCTCTTTTCTAGAACTTAAAATAATTACTTATAATACCTTCAAACGTTTCACTAAAAATAGTATAACACAAAAAATTAATCAATAACAACTATTTTAATTTCGTAATTGAGTCAAGATAATAAACATCATCAACCTTTTTAAAAACATATTGATATTTATTCAATTTTTTAGCATTTTCTTCTAAATCAGTTTCATTTACATTAACCATAATCGGATCATATAAATTATCAAAAGTATAATAACAACTCTCATTTTTATCATAAATTGTCGCAGTTGTTAAAATATATAATTTATTATCTTCTTCAAACATATCCGAAATAGTTTCCAAAATCGTTTTATTAGCCTCTACACACTTATGATTCTCAGCAACATAACGATCCTTATCTTTATTATAAATAAAATTCAAACAATCATAGGAAAAAGAAGTATCTTGATAATCTTCCAAAGTCCCAAATAATTGTTGATAAGCACCTCTTAAGGTTTCAGCTTCAAAACTTATATTAACAGAATTAGTTTTAATATCTTTCTCCGAAACTTTTTTATAAGCCATATTTAACAAATACGAAGTTTTTATCTCATTAACTTTATGATCATTACTATACAAATAATAGGCACTTGCTTGATCAGCATTTAACAGCACTTGAACGTCTTGTAATAAGTATCCATAATTTTCAATATACCAATTCTTATCTTTAATGACTTCTTCTTTATTTATTACGTTATTACTATTGTCTATAACTTGTCCACAAGTTCCATTTTTCTCGCATTCGCTTTTCATAAAAGAAAAATACTTTACATCATATAAACAGTACCCAAAATAACAAAGGGCCATAAATAATCCTATAATAACAATATTCTTTTTAAAAATTAAAAAATTTTTACTTCTTAAAAAGCGTTTTTCTTCTCTCTTAATAGCATTTAATACTTCACTATTAATATCTTCACTTATTTCCTTTTTTAAATCTTCCCCATTTTTAGCCATGATATGATTTATTTCTTTATCTATATCTAATAAAACTTTTTCTTTTACTTCCTTTATCATAACCTTTTTTAAATCATTTTCTTCTTTTTTTGTCATAAAACTTCCCCTTTATGCCCCCTATTATAGCATTTTTTTCAAAGAAAAAAAGTACATTTTTGTACTTTCTAATAATTTTCAGCTTTTAACTCCATAAAAGATTGCGGATGTTTACAAACAGGACAAACTTTTGGAGCTGAATTTCCTACTGTAATATGTCCACAATTGCGACATATCCAAACTTTTTCTTCCCCTCTTTGGAAGACCAAATCTGATTCAATATTTTCCACTAAAGTCATATATCTTTCTTCGTGATGACGTTCAATATCTCCTACCATTTCAAAAAGATTAGCAATTTCTGTAAATCCTTCCTCACGAGCTGTATTAGCAAACTCTTTATACATTTCTGTCCACTCATAATTTTCTCCATGAGCTGCATCTTTCAAGTTAGTAATTGTATCAGGAATATCACCATCATGTAAAGCTTTAAACCAAAGCTTAGCATGTTCTTTTTCATTATTAGCAGTTTCCTCAAAAATAGCTGCTATTTGCTCATAACCATCTTTTCTTGCCTTTGAGGCATAATAAGTATACTTATTACGCGCTTGAGACTCTCCTGCAAAAGCAGCCATTAAATTACTTTCTGTTTTACTTCCTTTTAATTCCATTATATATACCTCCTACTTCTTAAAACATTATAACGATTTTTCATCATCTTGTAAATTACTTTTTATTATCATATTTATTTACCACTTCATTTAAATGCATCATTTGTTTATCCAACTCTTTAATTATTAAAGAATTTTCAAACATTTTCTCTTTAACATCTAAAGGAATTTCATTAGGAAATTTATATTGAATTTTATGATCTAAACTCGCCCAAAAATCCATGGCAATAGTCCTAATTTGAATCTCTGCTTCTAAAGAAGAAACTTTATCTTCTAAATAAATAGGCACTAAAACATTTAAATGATAAGAAGTATAACCTGTTTCTTTAGGATCCTTAATATAATCCTTTTGATCAACTACAATTAAATTTTTAGATTTTTTTATTACCGAAACAATATCATAAACATCACTCAAAAAAGAAACTACTATTCGTAATCCTACAGCATCATGAATATGACTAACAATATTATCTAAAGTTTTATCATAATCCTTTTTCTCTAACTTTTTCATAATACTTTCTTCCGACTTTATTCTAGATTTTACATGTTCTACTGGATTATAGCCATGTTTAAAAACAAACTCTTCAATTAAAATATTTATCTCTGTCTCGAGCATTTGTTTTGCAAATTTATATTTCAAATAAAACTCTTCTTTTGTATTCATTTTCTTTCCCTTTCATAAAATGCCGTCTTAATCTATCATAAAAAAAACTACTTTGTCAAACTTCCAATTAAAAAGCTAATACTAACTAGCATTAACTTATTATAACAATTTAGTTAATTGGTCTAATAATTTCTTATCTTCAATTTTTCTAACATAAATATCTAAACCATCTAACTCTTCTAAAAAAATAACAATATCATTTGTTTCAATAACCTTTTTTTCATCCATCTTAATAACTCGAAAGTATTTTTTAGATAAAAACACGACCTCATTTAAAACGATATATTTTTCATTATTAGAAAGAGTAATTATCGTATTTATTTGTAGTCCCATTAAGCCACCTCATTATCATCATCTTTATAATCACCAATAATGAAAGGGTTATCTTGATTAGGTTCCTCAATTGGTTCAATTGAAACAACTTTTAATCTCTCACTCTCTTCATTTTCATCTTCAAATTTTGGTAACTCTTCCATAACTTCTTCTGGGCTTATTTCTTCCGGATAAACTTCATGCTCATTTTGATAATCTCCATCATTTAAATCTAAATCTTCTTCATTTTCTGGAATAGTTTCTTCTAGTATTGCATCATTTAAATCAATTTTCTCTACATTAATATCATTTAAATTATCTTTAATCTCCTTACCATCAACCGAACCTAAACATATTTCAATTTCATCAAAAATTTCATTTGGTGTTTGACTATATTTCTGACGATGTCTTATAGCTTTAACAGCATCATCTAACTCTTTTAATTTCTTTTTATCATTTTCCATAACTAAAACATCTTTAGTCTTATTTACTTCAGCTAAGGCTTTTTCTAACTTTTCAATCTCTTTTTGTAAACTTTCAATCGTATTCTTATAAATTTCAATCTCTTTTGCCTCAATATCATGAGTTTTTTTAATTAAATCTTTTTGATCCTTTTTATAACTTTCAATAACCATATAGACATTTTCTAAATCCTTTTGTTTCATTTGAAAAGCCGTATTTAAAATTCCTCTTCTTTTAGGTGTTTTATCTTCGCCATTAGCAATAATAGCTTCATAATCCTGAATTCCTTGCTCTAACTTATCAGCAATATCCATTGTTTCCAATAATTTTTCATTTAATATAACAAAATCATTTGTATCTAAATGACTAATTTCTTCATTAGCTTGAGAAATCTTTTCTTCATTATATTCAATTTGTTTTTTCAAATAATCAATTCGATCTAAAATAACTTTCGAATCCGTTATATTATAATCTTTAGAATCTATTAAAGCCGCAAATTCATCTCGAATATTACTTGCATTTTCTAGTTCTTCTGGAAGCATGGCTTCTAATTCTTTTTGACTAGCAACACTCATATAAGGCTTTTCTTTAACAATCGTTACAAGTTCTTTAATTTTCGACAAAGCCATGGTTAAATTATCTTCACTAATTAATTGTTTTGCTTCATCAGCAATCATTGCTGGATCTGTTATAATCTCAATTCTTCTTTTATCTAAATCAAGCAAATGCCTAGTAATTTTGTCAATTCTTCCCTCATCTATCTTCTTTAAATCTTCATCAATATAAGACGCTGGATTAACCAAACTAGCCTTAGTATCTCCAAGTTGTTCTTTATCACTATTTAATTTAGCACAAATTTCTTTACGAGCTAAATCTAAATAATTAAGTTTTTCTAACACTTTGCTATATTCTTCTTCTTTTTTGGCCAAAACTGTTTGCAAATCTTCTAAACGTTTATTCTCAATTTCTAAAATATTTTTATATCTTTCTAAAGAAGTAGCATCCATCATCGTAGCTATACGTTCATTTAAAGCTTCAATATATTCACTGCTAGAAGAAATTTTTTCTTTAACTATATTTATATAATCATGTAATTTTGCTTCTTCTAAAGATACTGAATCAATTTCTTCTTGTAAATCATTTAAAGAAGTTTCTTGTCTTCTTATCTTAGCCTCTAAACTAACTTTAATATTCTCATCAACTTGTTTTTCACTTGCTTTAAAATATTTTATATTAATAGCATCACTTGTTAAAAGAGAAAGTTCATTATTTAATTTATCGCTTTCTTTTTCTATTTCATTTAATTCAGCTTGTAACGTATCTACACTAACCGATGTTCCCGCCATATCAACTAAAACATCAATCTTATTTAAAATATCAGCTTGCATACATAGCCACTTCCTTTTATTCTTACACTATTAACATAATACCATACCAAAAATCAATTTGCAATAAAGATAATCTTTGATTTCACTAAAAATTAAAAAAAGTGCAAACTTTACACTCTTTTTATATTTTTTTCACTAATCATCATTTCTACTACCATATATTAAAACTAATCTCAATATCTCTAAAGCACTAGACAATACTCCGGCAACATAAGTACTTGCCGCCGCATTTAACATTTTATTAACACTATCTTGTTCCGAATTATTAACCATTTCTAACTCATTAATTAACTTTTTTGCTCTTTTACTCGCATCTAATTCTACTGGTAAAGTCACAATTTGAAATAAAAGTCCAGAACCTACTAAAATTATTCCTAACCAAATTAAATTTAATGATTCTGAAATTAAACCCAAAAATAATATAAAATAAGAAATCGATGTAGCAAAATTTACAACAGGAAAAATTATACTTCTAAACCTCATGTAAAGGTACCCCTGTTTATCTTGAATGGCATGTCCACACTCATGGGCCGCTACAGCTAATGCCGCGATACTTTTCCCATGATAAATCTCAGTTGATAAACGAACTACTTTTCTTTTAGGATCATAATGATCTGTTAAACTTCCTTTAGTTTCTACAACATATATTTCTTTTAAATCATTTTCATCCAATATTTTTCTAGCTACCTCGAATCCTGCAATTCCCTTTTCGTTATCAATACTTTTATATTTTCCATAACTAGAAGATACTAGTATTTGGGCGATTGCTGGAATAGTAAGCATTAATAAAAATAATAATAAATCCATAAATTCACTTCCTCAATTTATACTAAACTATATTTGTGAAATTTCTGTGTTTAGCAACGTCTACTTAACTAAAATTAAGATTAATAAAAAAAGAATTATCCCCAAAAATATTGCTACCAGTTCTAAGCCATCATAACCCATATTTTTTTGCAGCCAATTATATAATTTTTTCATACATCGTCCCATTTTTTGTATCTTTTAAAATAATTCCTTCTTCTTCTAAATTATAACGGATTTGATCAGCCAATTCATAATTTTTTAGTTTCTTTGCTTCATCTCTTTCTTTAATTTTTTGTTCAATATAATCTTTATCTAGTGATTTATCATCAAAATCTTTTTTTAGTAAATCCAGTGATAAAACTTCATCCCAATTTTTAATTAACTTATATTTTGTTGCTGAACTAATATTACTTTTTAATACCTCATAAATTAAAGTAATTGCATTGGCAGTATTTAAATCATCTGCAATACTTTCTTTAAATTTATTATCATATTCGAGATATTTTTCCTCATCAATATCTCCCTCAATATTTAAAATTCTTACTTTATTTTTCAATTTTTCATAAGCTTTTACCGCATTATCTAAAGCTTCATAAGAAAATACTAAGACCTTTCGATAAGAAGTATTTAAACACATAAAACGATAAGCCAATGGATCATAACCTTTTTCTTTTAACAAACTAATCGTTAAAAAATCACCTTTTGATTTACTCATTTTTCCTGTCTCATCATTTAAATGTTCTCCATGAACCCAAAAATTACACCATTTATGTCCTAAAAAAGCCTCACTTTGTGCAATTTCATTAGTATGATGTGGAAAAATATTATCAATACCCCCACAATGTATATCTAAATTTTCTCCTAAATATTTCATACAAATGCCTGAACATTCAATATGCCATCCAGGATAGCCTAGCCCCCATGGCGAATCCCATTTTAGCTCTTGGTCCTCAAACTTAGATTTAGTAAACCATAAAACAAAATCCGCTTGATTTTTTTTATTAATATCTTCTTCTACTCCCGCACGAGATCCAACAACCATTTCATCTATTTTATGATTAGTAAGTTTATAATAATCAACTAACTTAGAAGTATCAAAATAAATATTTCCTCCGCTTTGATAAGCATATTCCTTATTCAAAAGCTCATTAATAATTATAATATACTCCTCTATATTATCCGTAGCTTTAGCAACTACCTCTGGCCATTTAATATTTAATTCTTTAATATCTTTCTTAAAGGCTTCTGTATAAAAATCAGCTATCTGTAAAACACTTTTATTTTCTCGTCTTGCTCCTTTAAGCATTTTATCTTCTCCACTATCAGCATCACTTGTTAAATGGCCTACATCTGTAATATTCATTACCCGCTTAACACTATATCCTAAATAATTTAGCGTTTTCTCTAAAACATCTTCAAAAATATAACATCTCAAATTCCCAATATGAGCAAAATGATAAACCGTGGGTCCACAAGTATACATTTTAACCCTTCCTGGTTCATTAGGAATAAACTCTTCAACTTTTTTTGTTAATGTATTATATATTTTCATCTTAACCTCGCATTTATTTCAAAACTACTAAAAAACAATTTAATTATTAATCCAAATTATATCCTATTCTATTTTTTTTAACAAGAAAATATCCGTATTTATTTAAAATAAATTCCTAAATTAATTCTTCTTAAAATATCCTCTTTTCCTAATAAATAGATCATTTCTATCAAATCTGGCCCTTGCTTAACCCCACTAATTAAAATTCGAATCGGCAAATACAAAAGCTTACCATCTACTCCTAGGGTATTTTTTATTCTCCCAAAAACTAATTTTATCTTTTCTCTATTCCATTCTTCTAAACCTATAATTTCTTCTTTAAAAAGTTTTATTATATCTAAAATCTTTAAATCACTATTTAAAAAGTTAGCGCACTCTTTATTAAATTCATATTCTTTTTTAAAAAACATATGAGTTATAATAACTATTTCCGCCCCAAAAGATATCTGATTTTTATATAAAAGAACTAAATCACGAATCCATTCCTTGCTTTTATCTTTTAAATCATATGACTTTTCTAAAAAAGATTGAGTAAATTTTAAATAGTCTTCTTCTTTCATTGTTCTTATATAATGCCTATTATACCACTTTAATTTTTTTATATCATAACAGCCAGGTTTTTTACTAATTCTTAAAATATCAAATTCTTTAACTAACTCTTCTAACGTAAAAAATTCTTTATTATTCTTTGGTGACCACCCAATAAATGCCACATAATTTAAAATAGCTTCTGGTAAAAAACCATTATCTAATAAATCTATTAAATTATCATCTTGATTTCTCTTGCTTATCTTAGTTCTATCTTTTTTTAAAACTAAAGGAAAGTGAACAAATTCTGGTCTTTCATAACGAAGGGCATCATATAAATGAATATATTTAGGAGTACTTGCTAAATACTCATTACCACGTGTTACATGAGTAATATTCATAAGTGCGTCATCTAAAACATTTGCAAAATTATAAGTCGGGTAACCATCGCTTTTAAGAAGAATATTATCATCTAAATATTTATTTTCAACTTTTACATCTCCGTAAATTAAATCATGAAAACTAGTTGTCCCTTCTCGAGGCATTTTTTGTCTTATAACATATTTTTCTCCTGCTGATAACCTTTTTTTCACTTCTTCACTTGAAATATTACGACAAGTTCCAGGATAAATATAAGTTTTATGTTCTTCCCTAGCTTTCATTCTTTCTTTATTTAAAGTACTTTTACTGCAAAAACAATAATAAGCATAATCTTCTTTTACTAAATACTCTGCATATTTCTTATATAAATTAAGTCTTTCACTTTGAACATAAGGGGCATATTCACCAGAATTTTTGGGCCCTTCATCATACTTTAAATTAAAAAGATCTAATACTTTATAAATAAATTCTTCAGCTCCTAATTCATATCGATTTTGATTAGTATCTTCTATTCTTAATATAAACTTACCATTATTATGTTTGGCAATTAAATAGGAAAATAAAGCACTTCTCAAATTTCCAATATGCATATATCCAGTAGGGCTTGGAGCATATCTAGTTCTTATCATAATATCACCTTCTCTATTAATAAGACAAATATTAAAAATTATATCATAAATAACAAAAAATAGTTGAATTTTAAAGATTTTATGTTATAATTTTATTGTTATCAAAAAAAACGCGGATGTAGTTTAATGGTAGAGCTTCAGCCTTCCAAGCTGATAACGTGGGTTCGATTCCCATCATCCGCTCCATTGAGAGAATTACTCACACCCTCGTGTGAGTTTTATATTACAAAAATATCCTATATCACTCGTTGATATGGGATTTTTTCATGTTTGAAAGGAGGTTTCACAAATGAAAATAACCATAGAACCTTTAGAATTTCCTTTATATGTTAAAGAAAAACTTATGAAGATACCTAAAATATCAAAACTACATATTGAATTTGTAAATGGGAAGAATATTCATTTTGATAAAACTAACCTTTCAATTAATGAGCCACACAAAGTTATTATTAGTAATGAAAAATCTTGTATAATACTTCTTTCCTATCCTAATGATAATAATTTATATTTGAAAGATAGTTTAGAAATTATTACTCTTGAATCTATAAAATTTTTGATTTTAAAAATGTTGTAAAAAATAAATTTTTTGAAATTTTATTTTCCCCTTTATTTATAAGGGTTTGCGAGCAAAAATTATTTTTCGATGTCCGTTTACTTTCCGGTTAAAATGTGTTATTATGGTAATATACGAAAATTGTAAGGATTCGTATATTTTATGTATTTTTGTAGTTCTTAACACAAGGAAATTCTCTTGTGTTTTTTTGTCGTTCAAAGAAAGGAGAAGAAAAAAATATGAACGGAGAAAAGAAGAACTTTGTTGTAGGGATTTATCCTCGTGTAAGTACAGAGGATCAGTCTAGATTTGGTTTTAGTTTAGATGAGCAAGAAGAAAGTCTTAAAAGATTGTGTGAATGGAAAGGATATAAGATTTATAAAGTCTATCGTGAAGAAGGAGTTTCTGCTAAAAGCATGAATCGACCTAAGTTTCAAGAAATGATACAAGATATGAAAGATGGGAAGATTAACAAAATACTTGTTTATAAGTTAGATAGATTAACTCGTTCGATTCAAGACTTAGAAACCATTTGTAAATTACTTGAAGAATACAAATGTGATTTAGAAAGTGAATGTGAAGAAATTAATACTTCTACTCCTACTGGTGTATTCTTTATGAGAATGACTACTATACTTGCTCAGTTAGAAATTGAAAGGACTTCAGAGAGAACCAAGTTTGGTTTAATGGGTGCAGCCAAGAAAGGACATTTTTCTGGGAAAGCTCCTATTGGTTATCGTAAAATCAATAAGGAACTTGTTATTGATGAAGTAGAAAGTGAAGTTGTAAAAGATATTTTTAAGTCTTATTTAAGTGGTCAATCAGTTTGCACTATTACAAAACGCCTAAATGAAAAGAATGCCTTAAATCGTAATTGGAGAACTACTACAATTGATAGAATGTTATCTAATTATATCTATGCAGGCAATTATCAACACAGAAAAAGAATCCAAAATGAAGAAACAATATTACTTGAAGATGTATGCCCTGCTATTATTGATAAACATGACTTTGAATTAGTTCAAAAGCAAAAAGAAAAGAATTTAAAGAATTATATTCGAAAACACACTTATGTTTATATGCAAAGGATCGTATGTTCTAAATGCAATAAAATTATGGGTGGTTCTTCTACTACATCTAAGAATAAACCCACTCAAATTTATTACAAATGTAATTGCTGTAATACTAGGATTAATGAGAAGAAAATTGAACAGCCTTTAATATTATTCTTAAATGATATGTTAGATTATTACTTGCTTGTAGATAACAACTATAAATCGTTCTTTAACGAAGATTTAACAATAGAAATAAAAAGATACGAGAAGGTATTAAAAGAGTTGAATACAAAGCTACAAAGAATTAAAAATGCCTATTTGAATAGTAATATTGAACAAGATGATTTTATAAATGAAGAAAAAAGCATTAAAATGCAAATTGAAGAAACTAAAATTAAGTTAAATAACTTGAATAATGCTGATGAAAATCTAAATCATAAAGAAGATTTAAGACTTTATAATAACCTATTTCAATTAGAAAAGATGAAATACAAATCTTACTATGTTAGAAAAAATGGACTATGGAACAAACTCACGAAAGAACAAAAAGCAGAACTAATAACTAAATATATTGATTCTATTGAAATTGAGAAAAAGAAAGATGAAATCATAATCAAGAAAATCAATATCAATAAAAAAGAAATAAAAAATATTGGTTATATGTTTAGGAATGATTGTTTTGATATGGCAGTTAATATCAATGATAGAGATGTTATTCTATCAAATGAAAGGACTAAAAAGGATATAGCAAATTATGTAGATTCATTAAGCAAATTTTATAAGATAGCTTCTATTACCATTGAAAAAGACAAGTTGGATATTGCTAGTTTATCAAATAATTCTTTATTACAAATTATCCCTAACAAAAAGGAAAATAAATTTGAAAAAGATAGGTACACATTACTTCAAATAAATGCCTAGATATGATAAAATATTTAACGAAGAAAAAAACTTGGAGGTATTTTATGAAAGAAAGAGTATCACATCTAAATGCTACAGTTTGCTATTTAAAAAAAGACAATCAAGTCTTGATGATTAAATTTGCAAAAAAATGGGGACAAGTATATGCCCCACCAGGAGGAAAGTTTGAAACAGGAGAAACGCCTTTAGACTGTATAATAAGGGAATTTAAGGAAGAAACAGGCTTAACTTTAATAAATCCAAAATTACAAGGAATATCTTATTGGCATGATTCTTATGAAGGTATAATTTTTGTTTATACTGCAACTGAATATGAAGGTAATCTTTGTCTAAGTTCTTCTGAAGGTGAATTAGAATGGATAAAAACCGATGACTTATTGACAATTAAACAGTTCGAACAAAACGAAAAATTTACACCACATTTATTTAAAGATGAATTATTTGAAGGAAAATTTTTATTAGATGATAAATGTAAAGTATTAAAGTATGAAATAAGAAAAATGTAGGTGGTAGAATGAAAACTATAATGGTAGATATGGATGATGTTTTAACTTATGGTAATTTTTCCAAAATATTAGAAGATTATTTAGGATATAAGCCGGATTATGATAGCATTAAGACTTACTATATACAAGATATCTTAGGAGATAAAAAAGAAGATTTTTTCAGTAAATTTAAAGATATGGATATGTATGAAAATGCTACTCTTTTGCCAGATTGTTATGAGGTGTTAAAAGAGCTAAGTAATTATTATAAAATATATATTTGTACAGATTATATTTGGAGAGAGATAATCGAATTTGCAGGAAATAATTTAAGAAACAAGTATCATTTTTTGTATGAAAAATTGGACTTTATTGAACCCAAAAATTTTATATTTGTTGGAGATAAGACTATTGTAAACTGTGATATTAAAATAGATGATAAAATAGGTAATATTGATGGTGCAGCAACAAAGTTACTTTTTACAGCTTGGCATAATAAGGATTTAACAGAAGATGAATTAAAAGAACAAAATGTTATTAGAGTTAATAATTGGAAAGATATTAAAGAAATACTTTTAAATAATTAACTATATATAAATTTAATGATGAGCAAGAGATTGCTCTTTTTTGTTGTCTAAATTTAGAAGGGAGGCAAAATTATTAACTACTTTTTTCAAGTAGTCGTACCCCAAATTCTTGATTATTTTAAGGAAAATAAAGAAGTAATTCCTAACTATCTAATACTTGAAGTTTTAAGAAAAGATAAAAAATATCAAGAACAAATTGAGAAGATTTTAGAGTTATCCAAAGAAGAAAATAAAAATAATCAGAAAGGAAAATAAAAAATGAGCTATGCAATTTATAGAGGTGAAGGTATTAAAACATTACAAGAATTATCACAAAAAGGTAGTCATAATGAAAGGACAAAAGAAAAATATAAATCTAATCCTAATATTAGAGTTGAAGATAGTAAAAATAACATTGAAATAATAAAATGTAATAAGTATGTAGATAAATTTTATGAAATAACAAGAGAATATCAGAAAGAACATTATGATAGAATGAAAAATATGAGAGCTGATAGAAAAAAGTCTTTTTATGATATGGTTAATGATTCTAAAAGTGTTGTTGCTGATGAAATGATATTCACAAGTGATAAAGACTTTTTTAAAAATATGAGCAAAGAAGAATTAATGAACTGGGCAAACGAAACTATGAATTTTGTTTATGAAGAGTTAGGTTATACTAAAGAACAAGTCTTACATGCCGTTATTCATATGGATGAAAAAGTACCCCATTTACACTGTGTTGTTGTTCCACTTGTTAGGAAATTTGATAAACGAACAGGTACTATAAAGTACACTATTTCTAAACGATCATATGTCAAAAGTGATGTTCATTTATGTGAATTACAAGATAAATACCATGAGAGATTAACCAAAAAAGGATTTAAATTAGAACGAGGAGAAAAACACACAGGAGTTAAACATTTATCAATGGGACAATTTAAAAATGTTGCTAGATATTATGATAGACAAGCATATAAAAGTAAGAAAAAAATTGAAGAACAATATTGGAAAATAAAAGGTTCATTACAAAAATCTAAAAAGAAGGCACTAACTGATAAAGTGATTATTGATGGTGAAATTTATCATATTCTATTAGATTTTCTAGATATGTATAGCGAAGAAATTCAAAATATGGTAACAAGCAAAACATTTGTTGAAAGTCTAAATGAATTTACTTGTGATTATAGAAAATTAGAAAAACAATACAAAAATAGTCTTATTGATATTAAATATTTAGAAGATGAAAATGGTAAATTACACGAAGATAAAACTAATTTACTGAATTTTATTAATCATTTGTTGTTAGTTTTAAAAGAATTTTTTAGAGAAATTTTATTGTCTAATGATAAAAAGAAGAAAGAAAAAACGATAGATATTTTAAAAGAATGTTATGATAATGACTTATATAATTCTACAGATTTAAAAGAAATATCCAAAGATACTGATAATGAAATAGAAGTAAATGATTTTATAAATAAAGAATCATTAGAAAAAGACTACGACATTTTTAAATAGTCGGAGTCTTTGATACATACTAAATTTTAATAATTTAGAAACGCACTTGCAAATTGACATAGTCAATTAGCGTGCGTATTATACATATTTTAATAATTCCGTAAATTCTGTATAGCCACTTTCAGAATTTAGATGCCCTCCACCAGAAATCAAAATTTGATTTTCAGTTATGGCATCAGCAAATTCTTTTTCGGCTTCATATTTAACATAAGGATCGTTATCAGAATAAAAACAAACAATGTCATCACAATAATTTTTAATATTTGCAAGATTATCAAAATACATACTCTCATTAACTGCATCATAATCTCTATCAATTCCAAGATAATTATTGAATCCACAAACAAAAACTAATCTTTTAATTTTAATCTTATTCTCGACTAAAAATTTACATATAAAAATAGGTGCTATGGAATGAGCAAATATAACTGTGTTTTCATTAATAATATGTGCTTCTACATAAGCCTTTAAAAGCTTAGACCAATTTTCATAATTTTGATAACCAACTCCAGTGGGAAAATCTGGAGTATATACTTCTAAATTTTGATTTTCGATTTCTTTTCTTAAATATGGAATCCAATTTGAAAATGGACTTCCAAAACTTCCATGTACTAATAAATAATTATTTTTCATTTTCTAGTTCCTCCATTTAAACAATTCACAATGTTATTAGCTAATTCAAAATCCATTCTTTTAATCGCTTGTTTTGATACTCCTGCTGTATGTGGTGTGATAATCACATTTTCTCTATATTGAGATAGCAAATCTTTATGTTCGTCTAAGTCAATATCTAATCCAACATAGAAGGTGTTATATTTATCTGCTTTTTCTATTAATGATTTAGTATCAACAATATCAACTCTAGATGTATTTATAAATGTAGTTGTTGGCTTCATTAATTCTATTTTATCTTTTGTTATAAGATATTTTGTTTCTTCAGTTAAAGGAATACTAACATTGATAATATCACTTTCTTTAAGAACCTCATCTAGTGATTTAAAGACTACATCATATTCCAATAAATCTTTATGATTATTCGGATTTCTAGTATAGCAGGACATTTGCATATTAAATACTCTTGCTATTTTAATAACTTCCTTAGTTATATTACCAGCACCAATTAATCCCAATTTTTTATTTGATATATCTTCTGGTCTTTCATGTAAATTTTTCTTATGACCTTTTTGCTGTAATACTAAATTATTAGATTCATAAACTCTTTTATTAAGTCCTAATATCAAAGAAAAAATATGCTCTGCTACTGAAATAGTATTGGCATCCTTAATATTAATAACATGCACTAAATCAGATTCTCTTACTTCTTTATCAATATGATCTAAACCAATAGATAAAGTTGCTATAATTTTAGGAGAACTTACATGTTTTAAAATATCTTTTGAAACTATAGTTTTTACTCCGATAATTAAAATATCATACACTTGTAATAAGTTAATTAATTCTTCTGTATTGGGTATATGGTCAGAACTATTTATTGTTAGTTGAATATTATTATTTTTTAAAATAGTTATTGCATCTTGACTTAAATTTGAAATTACAGAATAGGCTTCTTTCATCTTTTATCGTCCCTCTCTTCTTATTAGTTACTAATATCACTATTATGTTTGTTCATAATGTTTAATACTTCTGGAATTCTTATAGCATAAATTATTAAAAAGTATAGTTCATCATATAATTGTAATATTTCTTCAATTTCTAATTTAGTAAATTTTTCATTTTCTTTATATCCAGTTTCATTGTTATGTCTAATATTAGAAGTATTATATAATTTATCTATTAAGGTACATAATTTATTATTACTTTGTTTAAGTTTAGGTTTTTGACCTTCATAGTATTTATAAATATTAAATAGTATAATACATTTTTCTTTTATATTGTTTTTAATTCTTATGTCATTATACTTTAAAACATCTAAACTCACATCATTATTATCAACAGTAACAGCTGCCAATTCGGCATCAATATTTTTCTTAACCAGTGTTACTTTATTTGGCTCATCTATAATTGTATAGTTTAGCTTTTCAATTAATTGATTAATATTTCCTATTAAAATACCATCATCTAATATTATTTTATAATACTTTTCGTTTATTTTAGTTTTTATAAATTTTTGCATATTTAATATTAATTCACAATACAGAATACATGTCATTTCTGCATTTGGATTCCTATATAAATGAACTCCTATTTCACACTCAATATCATATAGAGACACCCAAGTATTTCTAAATTCCCATAAAGCTAAATGTTTATCGCATAATTCTTCATAAGTGGTTTCCATAAATTTACTATTATAATTATATTGAGTTCTTGCTAATTTTTCAGAGCTAAACAAATTATGTAATTTTTCTATTTCTTTTTTTAAATCTACATCTTTACTTAAAACATCAAATATAGTTTTATTCATAATAGTACCTCCAAGATTTCAACTAACTAAATTATACTATATTTCTATCAAAATTCCTATATGGCTATTGATTTTTCCTAAGTTTTATCATATAATCTATTTAACGAGTGAGGGATATTTTTTAGATTTTAGGTTTAAAACCCTATTATCATCTGCTCCATTGACGAATCTGTTCGAACTTTTCGGACATTGATATATAGAAAATCAATCGAAAGATTGGTTTTTTTGTTGTTTACAAAGAAATCATCCTAAAGGAAGGATGGTGTTTATGATTAAGTTTATTACACAAGAGATACCTTTTGAGAAGTCTTTAAAGCAAAGATTAGAGTTTATCTGTCAATTTTGCAATACTAAACCTGTATTTATTAATGGTAATATTAGAAAGATTGATAAAACTAATCTCTCTTACATTGAACCACACAGAATAATTATTAAAGGTATTACATTTCTTGTATTTAATTACTCTACTGATATTTATATTGGAAATCTAACAAATAAAATCCAAATATCAGAGTTAGAAGATTACTTAAACACTATTAAGTAGACTTTCACAGGATGGACATTTTAAGACAAAAGCTGTATAATTAATATAGTGGATAGAGAGTTATCCCAGTCTTACAATGTAGTTTTGAGAAGTGAAAGTATTATATTTAGTAGTACCTTCACTTCTCTTTTTTTGAAGTGTCGTAACAAATGTCGTAATAATTGTCATAAGAAATGTCGCAAGAAAAAAAGAAAAGGAGATGAATTTGTATTGAATGAAAAAGAAGTAATTTGTGGATTATACCCTCGTGTAAGTACAGAAGATCAAGTTCGTGAAGGTTTTAGCCTTGATGAACAAGAAGAAAGTCTTAGAAAGTTATGTGAATATAAAGGCTATAAGATTTACAAAGTTTATCGTGAAGAAGGAGTTTCTGCTAAAAATATGAAACGACCTAAATTTCAAGAAATGATTCAAGATATGAAAGATGGCAAGATAAACAAAATTGTTGTTTATAAACTTGATAGACTTACTCGTTCGATTCAAGACTTAGAAACTATTTGTAAATTATTAGAAGAGACTCATTGTAGTTTAGAAAGTAAATGTGAAGAGTTAAATACTGAAACTTCAACAGGTGTATTCTTTATGAGAATGACTACTATACTTGCTCAACTTGAAATTGAAAGGACATCAGAAAGAACTAAATTTGGATTAGCAGGGGCTATTAAAAAAGGACATTTACCATACAGAGCTTGTTTAGGTTATAAACATGAAAACAAAATGCTAGTTCCTAATCCACTAACAAAGGATATTGTTGTTAGAATATTTGAACTTTATCATAGTGGTATGTCCTATCAAAAGATTAGTAATCTATTTAATAAAGAAAAAGTATTAGGCAAAGAAAATTGGTGTGATTCTACTATTACTACCATTTTACAAAATGAAGTTTATAAAGGTGATTTTGTGCATGGCAAAAGGACAAAGAATCCTATTTACTACAAAGATGTTGTTGAACCAATTGTATCTCGTGAATTATGGGAGGAATGTCAAGTACAAAAGAAGAAAAACTCTCGTAGTTATATTAGAAATTTAACTTACTTGTTTTTACAAAAATTAAAATGTCCTCATTGTAATAGAATTATGGGTGGTAAAGCAACGAAAAAGAAAAACGGTAATGTTTATTACTACTATTATTGTACTGATTGTAAATGCAACATTAAAGAAGAAACGATTGAAAATTATATAAAGAATTTCATTGATGATATTGTAGAATATGATTCAGTTGTTAATCAATTTTTCTTACCTATGATTAAACAAAAAGTTGAAAATCCTGTTGAGCAATTAGAAAAAGAAATCAAAGAATTAAAATCCAAAGACGAAAGATTAAAACAAGCATATCTCGAAGGTGTATTTCTTTTAGAAGATTATAAAAAAGAGAAAAAGAATATTGATAAAACAATTGAGAGTTTAGAGAATAAAATCATTGATATTGAAGTGAGTTATGAACTACGATTTACTTCTGAAGATATTTTGTTAAAAAGAGATATTGATTTTATCAACAAAATTAAATATCCAGATAAGTATCAAGATTTCAATAAATTTTGGAAAGATTATACTCGAGAAGAGAAAGCAAATTTAATAATGAGATATGTTGATGAAATAGAACTTATAAAAGAAAAAAATAAATATGAAGTCAAGTATGTTAAGTTTAGAGAATCTATTTGCAAACCAATGACTGAATTAGAAAATCAAGGTTATTTGGATAAAAAAGTTCAAATGTTTGGAAACTTTGCAGGTTATATGAGATTTAGTGAATACCTTCCTATCGAAAAAGTTGGAGAACACATTATGAGAATAAGACAATTTTATGATGTTAGGTTTTATGAAGCTGAATACTATGTTCAAGATCAAGTATTTAAATTTGAATTAGATGAAAACAAAGCAGATATAGTTAGAGTATTTCCTATGAAAGATTATAAAAAGATAGATTCTCAAAATAAAAAAGATATTCATAATTATGGTGTTTTATATGTTAATAAAAATATTGAACTTTATAAAGCAAATGAAGATGTAGTTTTTAAATATATACCTGATATATGTGATAGCGTTACTTTTTCAAAAGAACCTATCACTATTGATGTAAAGCCTATTACCTATGAAGAATTATACGATAATGAAGAAACCATTGCCGAAGCATAGTTTCTTTACGGATTCTAAGGCGAGCCTTAGCCCCCGTATTTTGTTAGTATGACAAAATTCCTAGGGGGTTAAATATTTTGTCAAAACAAAATATAACTAAAAAACCATAAAGAAAGGAGATGTGATTTATATACCTAGTTTAGGTTACTCTTTCCATTTAAGTAATGATAAAAACAAGAAAAATAGTAGTAAAGCAAGTGCAAAATCTAATTTAAGTGGCACAACATCTAATAGTAATAACGCTATTCAAAATGCAGCAGGACTATCAAAATGTGACAATCATAATTGTAGAAAGTATGAGGACAGAGAGTATGATATTGAAATTATTAGAGGCTCCAACTCAATCGTTAATGATGTTAAAAAATTATATAAGGATGAGTTTGAAGAAGCAAGAATTGAATATAATAATAAACAAATCCGTGATGATAGAAAGATAAAAGATTATTTCACTCATGTTAGCAATAACACCAAAAAGGATTTGGCTTGTGAGATAATTATTGAACTTGGTGATATGGATTTTTGGAGTACAAAAAATATAGACTATAAAAAGAAAATGACTAATGTGTTTGAAGAACAAGTTAAAAGTTTAGAAAAATTAGTTCCTGATTTTAAGATAGCTAGTGCTATAATTCATTATGATGAAACTAGTCCACATCTTCATATAATTGGTGTTCCAATTAAATATAAAAATAAGTATGGTATGTCTAAACAAGTTGGAAAATCTGATGTCTTTACTAAAGAAACTTTAACAAAAATTCAAGACAAAATAAGAGTTCATTGCATAGAATCTTTTAATAAGGAATATCATACTAATTATAAGTTAAAACCTAAATTAAAAGGTCGAAATCGTGATTATCATATATCAGAAATGAAAAACTATCAAAAGATGAAAAAATCTCTTGAAATACATCAAAATACATTGAATAAAGCAAAAGACAGAACTGATAATTTAAAAAATAGTACAAAAGAAATTAGAGATATGCTCGAAAATTTAAAGACAAAAGGCTTAATTAAAAATCAACTAGTTTTAGATGTAGTTGATAGAGATAAAGCTATTGTTTTCATTGATTTAATTGATAAAACTATTATGGAATATGAAAATATTCAAGAGCTAACTGTTATTTTAAAAGAAGTAGAAAGTGAACTTCTTAACAATCGTGATAGAATTAGATTATTATTAAAAAACAATGAAGAACTTAATTCTGAAGTGGATAATTTAAAAGATAAAATCGAATCTAAAAATGAAGAAATTAATGATTTAAAAGAAGAAAACCATTCACTAAAATCTGCACTTGAACATCTTAAAAATTTAATTTACAATCTTGCTAAATTTCTTATGGATAGAATTTATAGAAATAAAGATAAGGAAAAGTATATGGAATTTGCTAAAGAATTATATGAGCATGGAGCATTAGATAAAGAAGATTTTGAGTTAATTGCAAATCCAAATAAATCTAATAATTCAAGAGATTATCACACAATAGAAAAAGATGAGTATGAAAAATAGTAAAAGTGACTCAATTGAATCACTTTTTTAATTTTGCTTTTTCTTCATCAATAATACTTTTATCATATCTTTCATATAGAGGTTTAATATCCTTGCTTAAAGAGATATTTGAAATAATATGGTATTCCCAATTCGAAAATTTAGTATTTAAAAATCCCTCTACTTTTTCACAAGAAAATGGTAAATATGGTTTTAATAAAGTATTAACATTAGAAATAATATTTACACAATTAAATAGTACATTATTACATTCATCTATGTCAGTTTTAGCAAGAATCCATGGTTGCTTTTCATCAAAATATTTATTAGCAAAACTAATAAAGTCAAAAATTTTATTAATTCCTTCTTTTACATCTCCATTATCAATATTAGCTCCTACTTCATTAAATAATACTTTTAATTTTTCTTCAATTTCTTTATCAATTGTAGAATCTTTTAACCTTCCACCAAAAGATTTATTTACAAATAACAAAGTTCTGTTTATGAAGTTTCCCCATTTTCCTAATAGTTCACCATTGATTGAATTGATAAAATCATTCCAAGTAAAGTTAAAATCTCTTTTAGCAGGATCATTAACTAAAAAATAATATCTAATAGTATCAGCAGGATATCTTTCTAGTAAATCTCTTATTGATATATAATTCCCCTTACTTTTTGATAATTTTTCTCCTTCAATAGTGATATACTCATCAGAAACTATCTTATCTGGTAATTTATAATTTTCTTTTGTTCCTAATAACAATGATGGAAAAATAACTGTATGGAATGGAATATTATCTTTGGCGTGTACTAAATAAATTTTATTATCACTATCTTGTTTCCAAAATTTTTCCCAGTTAAGATTATTTAGTTCACAATATTTCTTACTTGCAGTTACATATCCCCAAACATTTTCAAACCAACCATAAATTTTCTTATTTTCATAGCCTTTTATAGGAATATCAATCCCCCAATTAAGACTACGAGAAGCACATCTATCAGGTACACCTTCGTTTAAATATCTTTCAGTAAATAAAACTGCATTTTCTCTCCAATTATTCTTATTTAAATTAACTAAATCTCTTAAACTATCTTGAAATTTTGATAATGAGAAATATAAGTTTTTTGTTTTTTTAATACTTGTTGAATTTCCACAAATAGCACATTTCGTTTCCTTAACATTATTAATTTCTAAAAGACTACCACATTTTTCACATTCATCACCTTTAATATCTGCACCACATTTTGGACAAATACCAATAATATAACGATCTGCTAAAAATAGATTACAATGTTCACAATATAGTTGTTCTTCTACTTTTTCATAAAGATACCCATAGTCATAATATTTCTTAAATTGTTCTTTTACAAAGTCCTTATGATATGGATCATCAGTTCTATTATATAAATCAAAACTAAACCCTAAATCTTTAAAATCTTTTGAAAAATTCTCGTGACAAATATCAACTATTTCTTTTGCAGTTTTCTTTTCTTGTAATGCTTTTACATCTATTGGAGTTCCATGGCAATCACTTCCAGATACTAAAACCACATTATTTCCTTTTAATCTATGATATCTTGCGATAACATCTCCAGGTAAACTACTTGCTGCATGACCTATATGCAAATCTCCATTTGCAAAAGGCCAACTAATTCCTATTAATATATTCATTTTAATCCCTTCCTTTCAAATAAAAAACCTCCTAGGAATACTATAATTCCTAAGAGGTGAATATATCACGTTACCACTCTTATTTCATTAGTACATTACTGCACTAATCTCATTAACCTACTTATGTCTTAGCATAGTTATAGGTTTGTGCTATAACAGGCACACCTGTAATGACTTACTTAGTTTCAGTCAATCACCCTTGAGGGCCATGTTCGAAAAATCATTACATCCTCATTTTCACCTAACAGAGTTCTCTAAAATGCTTATATTTTTCTACTTCTTCCTCGCACTGGTTTTCGTTAACGATTTAGATTATACTTTATTTTATGCATTTTGTCAAATTTTACACTACTCAGATATTTCTAACCTCATCAGAAAATCGTTAAAATTGTTTCTTTTAAAATTTGCCAAATCATTGTGGCATTTCTATCATTTATTATAAATTTTTTTCTTATTTCAACTGAAGGGTGAATTGCATTTCTATATTCTCTTACATAATGATCTAAATGATAAATAGTAGGATTTATTAGTTTTTCCTCTTTTGCTACAAATAACATTTGATCAATTCCCATTCTATCTAAATTTATAAAGATATTTTTTCCATTATTATTAAATTTATATCGATTTATACCATTACTTTTTAAGATATAGGTTAAAATTGTTTCTATTATACTTCCACCTAATATTATAGTAGATTTATATTGTTGAGCAACATAGGAAATTGCACATTCCTTTAAATCACGTTTCAAAATTCTCACTAAATCCTTATCTGTAATTCTATTTAGATTTTTAACTAACTCATCATTGTATCCAATAATATTCAACTTTTCATAATTTATATTATCTGCTATTTTTTTATATTCTTTATTCTTATTTATTGTATCTGATAAATTATTTAATATTTTAAACAAATCCATATCTACAATTACTTTTTCATTTATCTTTACATAAAACCCTTTTGATAAAAAAGTATTATAAAATTGTTTTATATCTTCTTTTCTTAGATTTTCGAATTTTGTAATATCAATTTTATCAATATTAACTACATTATATTTATCTCTCTGTGTTGATAATATTAATAGCACTTCCAAATAATCAAAATTATTACTAATCATCTCACTTCTAGCTTGATTTTGTTTTAAAATTCTTTTGGATATTCTCTCACAATTATTTTTATATATTACCTCAAATTCATCTAACTTTAAAGCCTTATTAAATAATTCACAAGCTTTTGATAAATAGCCTAATTCTTCATAGATAGTTCCCAAATTATTAAAAGCAGCATGACTTTTTTGTTTTTCAAGACTTAATTCATATAAATTTTTTGAAAATAAAATATCATAATCCCTAACTGAATAAGCCATTTCAAAAAGTGGTAACTGATTTTTATACATAGTTATGTTTTTAATACCTATTGTATTACATATTTCATAAATTAACTCATAATTTTTTAAATTATAACATGCTTCTATAAAAGGAGTTATAACATACTCACTAATTTCATTTGATAAATAATTTGTTTTTAAAAAAACTATCATATCTTTTTTTAAAGACAGTATCTCATTATTTGTAATATTGTCTAAAACGGTATCTAGTGTTATTTCAAGTTTACTATAACTATGACTTGGACATTCTAAATACGCCTTAAAAGAATTACATTTTTCCTTCAACAAGTCATACATATAGCAAACACATTTGAAATAATCTAGATAATTATCAAACAAATTTTTACCAGATATAATATCATTAATATTTTTTTTAGAAAATCTTACAATATCTAAAAATGTTGAAGGATAAAAAAGATATAAAGCATATATTATAGAAATTCTTTTTTTTAATTCATTTTCTTTTGAACAATATCTAACCATCTCCGTAAACATTGATTTATATAAGGATGAAAAATTCATTTCTACTGAGTAAGGATAATTATCTAAATCCATATATTTCATTGCTATAGGTAATTTTAATATTGTTTCTTGAAATTTTTTTCTTTCATCTAATTTCATATAACAGTAAGCAAGAAAAATATGTAAATTATTTTCTAATATATTATCATTATCAATTGTCAATATAAATTCTAGATTTTCTTTTGCTTTAATTAAATCCTCATTGTTTGTGCTATTCATTAATTTTGCTATTCCTATAGCAAAATTGAAAAATATATAATTAATGTTACCCTTTACCTTTTTTGAAAATGTTTCTAATTCTAATAGATGATCCCACATTTTTTCTGAAAAGAAGAATTGCACATACAATAAAATAAAGTCCTCTTTAAAAATTGTGGTATCCTTTAACTTTAAATATAAATCCTTTTTACCTTCCTTATTTTTCAATTTGAAAGAAAGTTGATTTAAATATTGAGAACGTGGAAATTTTTTTAAACCATGCTGTATCGTAGATTCTAATATTAACTTATCATCTTCTAATTTTGAATAGAGTATATAATAGGCTTCATCGATAAATTTCGAATTTATACACATTTTTATATATCTCTTTGCTTTATGAATATTTCTATTTGGATTATCAAAATCATTGTTAATCATCGCAATTAGATAATAATATTTAACTTTGTTTTTTTCGTCTAAGTCATCTGATTTTAATATTTCGTCTATTTTTTTCTCTGCTTCAATATAATTTTTATTTCTAATTAATTTAATTACTTCATTCATTGTATCACCATTGCTATAACAATTTTATCATAAAATCGCATATTTTCCGAGACATATCAGTAATTTTATGTTAAAATATCATTAGTGATTGATATTTATATATCAAATCGTTAAGTAGTGAAAAAAGTTGTAGATATCTACGCCATTCGCTCCAAAAGGTAAAATCGTCGCACCAAGTGACGTTAATGATTAAATCAATCTGAAATATGATTGATTTTTTTGTCGACTAAATTAGTCTAGTCAAGAAAGGTGTGATGTGGTATGATTAGTATCGTAAAAAAGAAAATCAATATGAGTGATGAACTCAAAAAGCAAATTAAATGGTCTTGCAAATTTAATAACCTCTCCTATGAAATCATAGAGGGTTACTTACGAATTGTGGAACACACAAATTTAGCATACGTAGAACCACATAAAGTGATTATTGATAATAAGTTATACTTATTCTTCAATGAACAGAAACATTTTTACATAGGGAATCTAAAAAAGAAAATCCCATTGTCTGAATTATCAGAGTACATAGCAAGGCATTAATTGGAGAGTTTATATACTCCCACTATATTGATTTATTTTGTCGTGTAAAAATCAATATATGCTAGGTGTCCTTGTTATGTGACACCTTTTTTGGTGCCTTTCACTATTCCAAAAGAGAAAGGAGAAATGATAATTATGGATAATGAAAGGAGTATCGCAGCAGTTTATATTCGTGTCAGCACAGAGGATCAGGCACGAGAAGGATTTTCGTTAGGAGAACAAAAAGAAAAACTATTACAACTCTGTGCATTTAAAGGTTATGAA